>NZ_JBIFFJ010000029.1:0-29322 GCF_043556915.1 Sulfitobacter sp. 1A15299
CCTCCCAAACA
The DNA here is from genome assembly GCF_043556915.1 of Sulfitobacter sp. 1A15299. Classification (NCBI taxonomy): domain Bacteria; kingdom Pseudomonadati; phylum Pseudomonadota; class Alphaproteobacteria; order Rhodobacterales; family Roseobacteraceae; genus Sulfitobacter; species Sulfitobacter sp. 1A15299. The sequence goes on from NZ_JBIFFJ010000029.1 coordinate 12, forward strand.
GGATGAATCACAATCAGACCATTTTGGGAATCCCCTACGATTCAGGTTTCGTTAGAAACGCTTTAGGGAGGTGCCCCGGCTCAGGCCGCCTGCTGGCCGCCCGACTTACCGCCGCCGCCACCGCGCCTGCGACGCCGCCCGCCGCTCGGCTTGCCAGCGCCTTCACCACCGCCGCCGCCGCCACCGGGGCGACCGCCACCACCACCGGGGCGACCGCCACGTCTGCGGCCCCGGCCCTTGGGTTTCGCTGGCTCATCAATCACTTCCCAAGGACGGCCCGAGGCCACGGGGATCGAAATGCCCATGGTCTTTTGGATCGCCTTCAGTTCGCCCATCTCATCGGGGGCGCAGAAGGCTACGGCGGCCCCGTCTTTGCCTGCCCGCGCGGTCCGGCCAATGCGGTGGACATAGTTGTCCGGCACATTCGGCAGGTCGAAGTTATAGACGTGTTTCACATCCGGAATGTCCAAGCCCCGCGCCGCCACATCGGTGGCCACCAGCACGGTGATGTCGCCCTCCTTGAAGCCTGCAATCGCGCGGTCCCGCTGACCTTGGCTTTTGTTGCCATGGATCGAAGCGGCATCGAACCCGGCCTTCACCAGCGTCTTCATCAGCTTTTCCGAGCCGTGTTTCGTGCGGCCAAAGACCAGCGCGCGTTCGCCCTTATGCTTGGCCAAAAGTTCTTTCAGCAGTTCGGTCTTCTCGGCCTTGGCGATGAAATGCACCTCTTGCGTGACCTTATCCGCCGCCTTGCCCGGAGGCGAGACTTCGATGCGGATCGGGCTGTTGAGATAGCTGTTGGCGATCTCGTTCATCAGCTTGGGCATGGTCGCCGAGAAGAGCATCGTCTGGCGCTCTTTCGGGATCAGGTTCGAGATCTTGCGCAGGTCATGGATAAAGCCCATGTCGAGCATCTGGTCGGCCTCATCCAGCACGAGGAAGGTCGTCGTATCGAGTTTGACCGCGCGCCGGTCGAGCAGGTCAAGCAAACGGCCCGGTGTCGCGATCAGCAGATCGACACCCCGTTCCAGACGTTTGATCTGGGTGTTGATCGACTGACCGCCCACCACCATTGCCACTTTGATCGGCGTGCCTTCGGCATAGCCGCGCAGGTTCACGGCGATCTGCTGCGCCAACTCACGCGTGGGGGCCAGCACCAGCCCGCGCACGGAACGCGCTGCGGGACGGCCTTCGATCTCCATCATCTGGGCCAACAGCGGCACGCCAAAGGCGGCGGTTTTGCCGGTGCCGGTCTGGGCGAGACCCATTACGTCGCGCCCGTTCAGCGCATGGGGGATCGCCTGTTTCTGGATCGGGGTCGGCTCTTTCAGCCCCATCTCGTTCAACCGGGCCACCAGTTTGGCAGGCAGGCCCATCATGTCAAAATCGCTCATTCGTTCACTTTCCGGCCCGCGAAAACGCGCGCCATGTTCTTTCGCCGCGCCCCTCAAAAGGCGCCACGGGGTCGCGCAAGCCAGATCGCGGGCGCAGGCCACATGCCTCACACCCGTCTGTCGCGCTTGGCCCCACGCGTGATTTTGGGAACATCGGCGGGCCTTGTCGTCAGCGTCCCAGAGGCCCCTCATGGGACTTGGCGCTGATACTGCTCACGCGGCAGAAGGCTTCGCTTGATGCCCACATGGGCGGTGCGGACGCAAAAGTCAACCGGCGCGGTCAATTCCTGTGGCGTCCGGCGGCGCTAAAATGCTAGGACCGTGGTCCGACGGACGAAGGGCAAGACGATGCGCAACCCGATCATCAAACGCTGCGAGGCGATGGGCCTGCGCATGACAGGGCAACGCCGGGTCATCGCGCAGGTGATTCACGACAGCGAAGACCACCCCGATGCCGAAGAGATCCTGACCCGCGCCAGCGTGATCGACAGCGGCATCTCCATCGCCACGGTCTACCGCACGGTGAAACTGTTTGAAGAAGCGGGCATCCTCGACAAGCTGGAGTTCGGCGATGGCCGGGCGCGCTATGAAGACGCGCAGCGGGCGCATCACGATCACCTCATCGACGTGAACTCAGGCGAGGTCATCGAATTCGTCGACGCGGAAATCGAAGAGCTTCAGGAACGCATCGCGCGCAAGCTGGGTTACAAATTACAAGGCCACCGGATGGAACTCTACGGTGTGCCGATCAAGAAGGATGATCCATGACAGAACGTGACCGCCCTTTGCTGGCCGTGTTGATCGACGCCGACAACGTGCCTGCAAGACATGCCGCTGCCATCATGCGGGAGGTCACGACGATTGGAGAGCCCGCCCTGCGCCGGGTCTATGGAGATTGGTCGAACGATCACCTCAAGGGCTGGAAAGCCCCGATCCGCGAGTTGGGTTTGGTGGCGCATCAGGAAACCGCAAACACCAAGGGCAAGAACGCGAGCGACATCGGGCTGGTCATTCAGGCGATGGACATTCTCCACAGCCGCCGCTTCGACATCATCGTAGTTGTCTCTTCCGATAGTGACTTCACCGCGCTGGTGAACCGCCTGCGCGAAGATGGGGTAACAGTCATCGGCATCGGCGAGAAGAAAACCCATGATTCGCTGCGCAACGTCTACAACCGCTTCATCCTGATCGAAAACCTCGACGAGGTAGAACCCGACACCCCCGCGCGGGCCAAGGCTAAGGTGGGCGATGCCCTGCCCCTGTTCAAAGCGGCGATGGATAAGATCGACACCGAAGACGATTGGTACAACCTTGGCCAGATCGGCCAGACCATTCAGGCAGCGCATCCCGATTTCGACAGCCGCACCTATGGCCATGGCAAGCTGAGCGCCTTGGCCGCCGACCTCAAAGCCGTGGAAACGCGCAAGGATGGCAACCGTTTGATGGTCCGCCTGAAAAGCTAGGGCGGGGTCATTCGGCGGCGCGCTGCTCTTGCTTCGCCACGCGGGAAAGCATGGCGGGCAGCAGCACGCTCAGCACCACCAGACGCATGATGTGGCAGGCGGCGACGAAGCCCGGCACCACAGCCAGCACCGCGCCGAGGGCGATCATCGTCTCCAGCCCGCCGGGCGCGAAGGCCACCAGCACATGCCCCAGCGGCATGCCAAGCGCCCAGGCCACCGGCACCGCGCCGAGGCCCGCCAGCCCCACCGCCACGCCGGTAATCGCCAGCCCCGCGCCAAGCCCGCTTGCCAGACGCGCAGGCGTGATGCCGGAAAACCGCGTGCCGATGAGGCTGCCCAGCACCAGATAGGCGGCAAGGGTCAGCCAACCCGGCAGAACGCCAGTCTCCAGCCCGGTCAGATGCGCGAGGGCCGAAACCACCATCGCCCCCATCAAAAGCGGCGCGGGCACGGAAAGCCGGGCAAAGATCATCCCGACGACGCCGGAGACGCCGATCATCACGAGGATCGACAGCAGGCTCATCACCGCCCCCACGGGGGCGATATTGCCGGTCATGTCGACGCCCATCAGAAGGGCGGCGAAAGGCACGACGATGGTCAGCGCCAGAAGCCGGACCGACTGCGTGATCGAGATGCGCGGCACGTCCGACCCGCTGTCGCTGGCAATCGCCATCACGAAACTCAGATGCCCAGGAGCCGCGGCCAGAAGCGCGGAGCGCGCGTCAAAACCGAAATACCGCGCCAGCATCCAACGGCAGAGCGCCATGATCCCCCAGATCACACCGGTCATAAAGACAAAGGCCAGCGGCCAGCGCAGCATAGCGTTCACCGCATCCTGATTGAACCCCGCCCCCACGGCGATGCCCAACACGACGAAACAGGCATCCCGCAGCCGCTGATCGACCGCCGTGCGCACCCCCATCAGCCCTAAGACACTCACCGCGATCACCGGGCCATGCAGCATATAAACCGGCGCATGCAGCCACCAGAACAGCAGCGCGCCAAAGCCCCCGGTTGCAAGGGTCAGCACAGTATCGCGCGGGGCGAGCGAGGGGATCGGCCATCTCATGCGGTAGGGCTAGCACTCCGGTAGAGCCTGCGCCAGTGCCACACGCATGACGCGCATCGCGCACCCTTGCCCTTTCGTCGCAAAAGGTTCATGGGCGACAGGCAATACCACGGGATAAAGGGGCGTGATCATGGACAATCTGCGCGGTGCGATGCTGATGGTGCTGGCCATGGCCGGTTTCGCGGTCGAGGATATGTTCGTCAAACTGACGAGCGATGCGCTCCCCGTCGGCCAGATCATTGCGCTTTTGGGCGCGGGCGGCGGAGCGATCTTTGCGGTGATCCTGCGCATTCAGGGAAAGCGCCTGTTCTCTGCCGATATGCTGACGCAGCCGATCTTGCTGCGCGCCGTCGGCGAAGTGCTGGGCACGCTCTGTTTCGTTACCGCCATCGTGCTGACGCCGCTCTCGTCGGCCTCGGCCATTTTGCAGGCAACCCCGCTTGCCGTCACCCTCGGTGCGGCGCTGTTTCTGGGTGAGCCGGTCGGCTGGCGGCGCTGGAGCGCGATCATCGTGGGCTTCCTTGGTGTGCTCTTGATCGTGCGCCCGGGGCTGGAGGGGTTCAACGCGCTGTCGCTTTTCGCCGTGGCCGGTGTCATCGGCCTCGCCTTGCGCGACTTGGCGACACGCAAAGTTCCCAAAAGCATCAGTTCCATGCAGCTTAGCTTTCTCGCCTTTATCGTCCTGGTCCCGGCAGGGCTGATCCTGATGCTGACCGCAGGCACGCCAGCCGCCATGCCCGGCGGGGCCGAGGTGCTCTATCTCGCTGGTGCGATGGGGATCGGCGTGCTGGCCTATTACGCCATCGTCGCGGCCATGCGCGTGGGCGAGGTGAGTTTTGTCACCCCCTTCCGCTATACCCGTATGCTCTTTGCGCTGGTGGCCGGGATCGTGGTTTTCGACGAATCCCCCGACACGCTGACGCTGGTGGGTGCCGCGATCATCATCGCCTCGGGGGTCTATACCCTGCTGCGCGAACGCAAAATCACCCCCCGGCCCCGCCGCGGTCTTTCCAAGCCGGGCCTGCCGGGGTAAACCGCCCCAAACCCGAACATGAGGACAAAGCCCATGAGCACGATCATCGACATCCACGCCCGCGAAATCCTCGACAGCCGGGGCAACCCGACGGTCGAAGTCGACGTTATCCTCGAAGACGGCACCATGGGCCGCGCCGCTGTCCCCTCCGGTGCCTCGACCGGCGCCTATGAGGCGAACGAGCGGCGTGATGGCGACAAGTCGCGCTATCTGGGCAAAGGCGTGCTCGAAGCCTGCGCCGCCGTGAATGGCGAGATTGCCGAGGCGCTCGTGGGGGTCGAGGCGACGGAACAGGTCGAGATCGACGAGATGATGATCGAACTCGACGGGACCGAGAACAAATCCCGCCTTGGCGCCAACGCGATCTTGGGCGTGTCGATGGCCGCGGCGAAGGCGGCGGCGGACTACTGCGCGCAGCCGCTCTACCGCTACATCGGCGGCACCACCGCGCGCGTGCTGCCGGTGCCGATGATGAACATCATCAACGGCGGCGAACATGCCGACAACCCGATCGACATTCAGGAATTCATGATCATGCCGGTCGCCGCGGAGAACATCCGCGAAGCCGTGCGCATGGGGGCCGAGGTGTTCCACACGCTGAAGAAAGAGCTTTCCGCCGCGGGTCTATCGACCGGGATCGGCGATGAAGGCGGCTTTGCCCCCAACATCAGCTCCTCGCGCGATGCGCTTGATTTCATTCTGAAGTCCATCGAAAAAGCGGGCTATAAACCGGGCGAGGACATGTATCTCGCCCTCGATTGCGCGGCGACGGAATACTACAAGGATGGCAGATATGTCCTCTCCGGCGAAGGCAAGACCCTGTCCAGCGCAGAGAACGCCGACTACCTCGCGGCGCTGGTGAACGACTACCCGATCATCTCCATCGAAGACGGCATGGCCGAAGACGATTGGGACGGCTGGAGGGCGCTGACCGACCTCTTGGGCGGCAAGGTGCAACTGGTGGGCGATGACCTTTTCGTCACCAATCCTGCGCGTCTGAGCGATGGCATCCAGCGCGGTGCGGCCAACTCCATGCTAGTCAAGGTCAACCAGATCGGCACCCTGTCCGAGACCCTCAAAGCCGTCGATATCGCGCATCGCGCGGGCTACACCAACGTCATGTCGCACCGCTCGGGCGAGACCGAAGACGCCACGATTGCCGACCTTGCAGTCGCCACCAACTGTGGCCAGATCAAAACCGGCTCGCTGGCGCGTTCCGACAGGCTGGCGAAGTACAACCAGTTGATCCGTATCGAGGAAATGCTGGGCGAGACCGCTCAATACGCGGGCCGCTCGATCCTGCGCGGCTGATGTCGGCGCTCACCATCCGCCCTGTCACCACCGCTGCGGACCTCGCGGCGGTGGTGGATCTCTGCTGGGCCTATCGCGACTTTCTCTACCACTTCGGCCCGGCCGAACAGCGGATCGTCGATACGTTCTACCCCCAAGAGAAATACAGCGCCCTGATGGCGCGCCTGCCTGAGGAACACGCCCGCCCGCGCGGCATCATCCTCTTGGCCGAGCGGGATGGCATCCCCCTGGGCTGTGGCATGTCCCATGCGCTGAGTGAGACGGAGAGCGAGATCAAACGCGTCTTCGTCACCGATGCGGCCCGTGGCACCGGGGCGGGCCGGGCAATCTGTCAGCGCCTTGTCGATCAGGCGCGGGAAGATGGGTTCGAGAAGGTCTATCTCGATACCTCCGTGGGCTTTGCCCCTGCCCGCGCGCTCTATCGCTCGCTTGGCTTTGTTGAGCGCGGGCCCTACCAGCCGATGCCGGATTTCACGCGGGATGCGATCTGTTTCTTCGAGATGCCGCTAAGGGATGTGACCGCGCCTGCCGAATAACGCAAACGGGGCGGCCAGATTGCCGCCCCGTCTTTCCTTTCCGCGCGGTTTATCCGGCGAAGAGCTGGAGGAACTTCTGCTTAGAATACCCCAGCATCAACGCACCACGGTCCGACAGGCGCGGCGCGATGCGCATGCGGATGATGTCCCGGTCGGTGCCCAGAGCCGCGTTGAGGCGCAGCACCGCGTCGACCTTGCCGTTTGGCCCCGGGGCGACCTCTTCGATCATGCCCACCAAGACACTGTCCTTGCTCCAGACCGGCGCGCCAACAAGGGTCGCTATATTGATCGGCTTTGGGGTGGTGGCACTGCTGTCGCCATTCACTGTGGCCCGGCCTGCGGTCGCGGTGGGGGTGCTATCGGGGTCATCCGTTCCGCTGTGCCCGCTGCCCCCGCCGACCGAGACGCCAGCCCCGGCGCCCAGACCGCTACCGCCGCCCACCGTGGCGCCGACGCCCGCGTTCACACCGTCGTCCCCGCCGACCGAGGCACCTACCCCGGCCCCGATGCCGCCACTGCCACCGACCGAAGCGCCAACTCCGGCGCCGATGCCATCACTGCCGCCGACCGACGCGCCGACACCGACATCCGCGCCGCCGTGGCCGCCGTGGCCCCCGACGCTGACCCCGACCCCGAGGCCGATTTCGGCCTGCGCGGCGGGCGCGAGCATGAGCGTCACTGCCGTGACAGCAAGGCTGTTTTTGAAAGCATCTGCGTGAAAGATAGTCATATTGAATCTCCTTCTCTAAGCCGGTCGAATGCCTTCGACCCTTGGCCCCCACAGTGAACCTACGCGGGAAATTGCGCGAAAGTTTCAAGAAAGTTGCGCCGAAGCTGACTTTTTTGTAATTTTGTTAATAAGTGGGCGCGATTGCCAATAGGGCGGCATAGCGGCTGCACGATCGCGCCTCGATATGCCCGCGCCGGTAAATTTTCGTCAAATTCGGGTTTCGGGCCGCGCGCCTTAGCTGCGGCTCACGGTGCCACCGCCGACCGCAGCGCGGACGCCGGTCGTACCGGGGCAAGAGGTGGGCAGCCCGCGCGCCACACGTACTGCCAGATAGGCAAAGGCCTGCGCCTCCAGCATATCGCCATCAAGCCCAATCTCCTCCACCGGGGCGACAGGGCAGTCGAGGCTAACATCCAGCATTCGCATCAGCACCGGGTTATGCCGCCCGCCGCCCGTCACATAAACGCGTTCGGGCGGGGCTGGGCAATGCTGCATCGCCTCGGCCACGCCAGCCGCGCACATGGCGGTGAGGGTGGCGCAGGCGTCAGCGTCGGACAGCTCTCCGACAAGGGCCACCATCTCGGCGAAATCATTCCGGTCGAGGGATTTGGGGGGCATGCGCGCGAAGTAAGGCTCGGCCAGAAACAGTTCCAAGGCGCCCTGCTCCACCCTGCCCCGCGCAGCGAGCTTGCCGCCTTTGTCATAGTCTTGGCCAAGACGGGTCTGCATCAGATCGTTGATCGGCGCATTGGCGGGGCCGGTGTCGAAGGCGAGCAAGGCACCCTCCTCCTCCGGGCGGGTCACGCGCGGGTCGACCCATGTGAGGTTGCCCACGCCGCCAAGGTTCAGGAAGGCCACCGGCCCTTTCCGCCCGGCGTAGCGCGCGCAGGCGTGGTGAAAGAACGGCGCCAGCGGTGCGCCCTCACCACCCAGTTCAACATCGGCGCTGCGAAAATCCCAGACCACGGGCAGGCCAATCTCTCGGGCCAATAGCGCCCCGTCTCCGACCTGCAGCGTGCCCTGCAGGCGCGGGGCATGGGCCAGCGTTTGGCCGTGAAAACCGATGAGGTCGACCTCAGGCGCATCTTTCAGCAGATCGGTCAAGAGCGCCAGATGCGCAGCCTCAACCGCCTTAGCGGCCGTCTCGACCTCGGCCCCGTGCCACTTGCCGAAGCCCGCGGCGATCAGCCGCCGCTCTTCGGCGGAATAGCTGCGATAGGCGCTGCCGCCAAAGCTTGTGATGTCATGCCCATCGGTGCGCAAAATCGCGGCGTCCACCCCATCCAAAGAGGTGCCCGACATCATTCCCAAAGCCGTCACCACATCGGTTCCGGCATCTTGCCTGTGCTTGGCCCTATTCATGGCCTTTTCCTTTGCCGCTCGTGCGCATATAGATTGCCCCGCAATACAGTTTTGAGGCAAGTCACCATGACATACCATCCCAAATCGGAGTTCATCCACACGATGATGCAGCGCGGCTTTCTGGCCGATTGCACCGATTATCAGGGGTTGGACGAAGCCCTGCGACAAGGCGCGGCCCCGGCCTATGTGGGCTATGACGCGACGGCCAAATCGCTGCATGTGGGGCATCTGGTCAATATCATGATGCTGCGCTGGTTGCAGAAATGCGGCGGCAAGCCGATCACCCTGATGGGCGGCGGTACGACCAAGGTGGGCGATCCATCCTTCCGCTCGGACGAGCGCCCGCTGCTGACGCCCGAGGCGATCGACGACAATATCGAAGGCATCCGTCAGGTCTTTGCCCGATACCTCGATTACGGCGAGGGTGAGACTGGCGCCCTGATGCTGAACAACGCGGAATGGCTCGACGGGTTGAACTACCTCGACTTCCTGCGCGACATCGGGCGGCATTTCTCGATCAACCGGATGCTGAGCTTTGAGAGCGTGAAATCGCGGCTGGACCGCGAGCAATCGCTGTCTTTCCTCGAGTTCAACTACATGATTCTCCAAGCCTATGACTTTATGGAACTGCACCGCCGCTATGGCTGCATTCTCCAGATGGGCGGCTCGGATCAATGGGGCAATATCGTCAACGGCATCGACCTGACGCGCCGGGTGATCGACGGCGAGGTGTACGGCCTGACCTCGCCGCTCTTGACCACCAGCGATGGCAAGAAGATGGGCAAATCGGCGGGCGGTGCGGTCTGGCTGAATGGCGATATGCTGAGCCCGTATGAGTTCTGGCAGTTCTGGCGCAATTGCACCGATGCCGACGTGGGCCGTTTCCTCAAGCTCTACACCGAGCTGCCGGTCGAGGAATGCGACCGTCTGGGCGCGCTGGCCGGGTCTGAGATCAACGAGGCAAAGGTGCGTCTGGCCAATGAGGTCACCGGTCTGCTCCACGGGGAAGAGGCCGCCCGCACCGCCGAAGCCACCGCGCGCGAAGTCTTTGAAAAAGGCGGCGTGGGCGATGACCTGCCTACCCTGACCCTGTCGGCGGCGGATGTGGGCGATGGGGTTTCCATCGTGCAATTGCTGGTGAAATCGGGCCTTGCCGGATCTGGCAAGGAGGCCAAGCGTCTGATCGCCGAGAACGGCGCGCGGATCGACGACAAGCCGCTTACGGATGCGGGCCTGATGCTGGACGCAGGCGCGCTGTCCTCTCCGGTCAAACTCAGCGCGGGCAAGAAGCGCCACGCGCTGGTGCAGGTCGGCTGATCTCTCACGGGGCGGGCTGCGGTCTGCCCCGTCTTCCCTGGCGCAGCCGCCTTCCTCCAACCGTGACGCCATCCCTTGCATGGGGTGAAACTTCGTGTTGAACTGAACAAGTGTTCATATCGGGGGGAGCCATCATGAAACTAGACAGTACAGCCGCCATCGTTACCGGGGGGGCATCGGGGCTTGGCGAAGCCACGGCGCGTTATTTCGCGTCGCAGGGCGCGCAGGTCACCCTGTTGGACCGTGACGCCACCCGGGGCGAAGCCATCGCGAAAGAGATCGGCGGCCACTACGTTTTGACCGATGTAACGGATGAGACCTCGGTGCAGGAAGCGGTGGACTATGCCCAAGAAAAGATGGGCTGGATCACCGCGGCGGTGAATTGTGCGGGCATCGCACTTGGGATCAAAACCACGGGCCGCGACGGGCCGCATCCGCTCGACGCCTTTCAGCGCACCATCGACATCAATCTCGTCGGCAGCTTCAACGTGGCAAGGCTCGCGGCGGTGGCCATGGCCAAGAACACCCCCGAAGACGACGGCGCGCGCGGGGTGATCATCAACACCGCCTCCATCGCCGCTTTCGACGGGCAAAAGGGCCAAGCCGCCTATGCGGCCTCCAAGGGTGGGATCGTGGGCATGACCCTGCCGATGGCGCGCGATCTGGCCAAGGAGGGGATTCGCGTGATGACCATCGCGCCGGGTATCTTCAAAACACCGATGCTGGCCGGGCTGCCGGAAGAGGTGCAGGCCGAATTGGCCAAGGATGTGCCCAACCCGCCGCGCCTTGGCGATCCGTCTGAATACGGGCGGCTGGCAGGGTTCATCGTCGAAATGGGCTATCTCAATGGTGAGGTCATCCGCCTCGACGGCGCGCTCAGGATGCGCTGATGCCGCTGCAAAACCGCGTGCAACCGGATGGGGAGATCATCGCCCACCCGGCGCGGGGCAGCTTCATGGGCAACCGTGGCATCCTGCATGACGAAAACGGCCTGCACCCCAAACGCCGTTGGGCGCATCAGAATTGGGTCTGCTGTCGGCTCAGCTTCAAGGGGCGCCGCCGCAAGCTGATGGCCCCCCGCCACTATACCGAGCTGTTTTTTCTTGATGAGGCCGTGGCCTTTGCCGCCGGTCATCGCCCCTGCGCGGAATGCCGTGCTGCGGATTATCGGCGGTTTCGCGCGTGTTGCGACCTCCCCGGCCCCGCCGCGGAACTCGACCGTCAATTGCACGCCGAACGTGCCATGCCGCGCGTTTTTCGTCTGCGCCGCCATGTGGATGTAGAAGCGGCCGATCTGCCCGACGGCAGTTTCGTTTTGGATCACGACGGCCAGAGCGGCGTCCTTCGCGGCGATGCCCTTCACCCCTATGCGCCGGAGGGCTATGGGGCCGCGCGGCGGCGCCCGCAGGGCCGCGTCACCCTCCTCACCCCGCCGAGCGTCGTCGCAGCCTTTCGCAACGGCTACCACCCGCAGATCGCTTTGGCACAGGCGCGGCGTTAGCCCTGCGCCTTTTCCTCCAGCGCCATCCACTCTTCTTCGGCGTTCGAGAGTTTTTCATGCCGCTGCACCAGCGCATCGGTGGCTTTCTGAAACTTTACCGGCTCACGGGTGAAAAGCTCCGCATCGCTGAGCAGTTCCTCAAGCTTGCCAATCTCGGCCTCCAGCCGCTCAATTTCAGCGGGCAAAGCTTCGAGCCGGTGTTTTTCGGTAAAGCTGAGCCCGCCTGCGGATTGCTTTTTCTCCGCTTTCGGCTCGAGTTTGCTCGGCTTGGGTTTAACCACGCTTTGGGCAAAATCATCCTGCCCGCGCTGTGCCAGATAATCGGACCAGCCGCCCGCATAGACGGTGGCGCGGCCATCCCCCTCCATCGCAATGGTGGTCGCCGCCACGCGGTCGAGGAAGTCACGGTCGTGGCTGACCAGCAGCACGGTGCCGTCATAGGTGCCCAGGAGTTCCTGCATAAGGTCGAGCGTCTCGACGTCGAGATCGTTCGTCGGCTCGTCGAGCACCAGAAGGTTCGAGGAGCGCGCCATGATCTTGGCCAAGAGCAGCCGCGCCTTTTCGCCGCCCGAAAGCGAACGGACCGGGGCGCGGGCCTGTGCTTCGTCAAAGAGGAATTCCTTGAGGTAGCCGACCACATGTTTCGGCTGACCGCGCACCAGCACCTGATCGGCCTTGCCCGAGACACGCATTTCAGGATCGCCGGTGAGGCTGTCCCAAAGGGTCATGTCGCCGTCAAGCTGCGCGCGCGCCTGATCGAACAGCGCGAGTTCCAGATTGGTGCCCAGTTTGATCTCGCCCGCGTCGGGTTCTTCTTTGCCGATCAGCATGTTCAGCAACGTGGTCTTGCCCACGCCGTTTGGCCCGACCAGCGCGATCCGGTCGCCGCGCTGCACGGTGATCGAGAAATCGCGCAGGATCTGTTTGTCACCGAATTTCTTGGCGATGCCGGTCGCTTCGATCACCTTGCGGCCCGACTTCGGCCCGGCCTCCAGCGCCATGGCCGCCGTGCCTTGCCGCTTGATCTGCGCCGAGCGTTCGGCGCGCAACTCCTGAAGCGCGCGCACCCGGCCCTGATTGCGTTTGCGCCGGGCCGAGATGCCCTCGACCGCCCACCGCGCCTCGGCCTTGATCTTGCGGTTCAGTTTGTGGCGCTGCATGTCCTCTTCTTCCCAGACCTGATCGCGCCAGGCCTCGAAGCCCTCAAAACCGATGTCCTGACGGCGCACGCTGCCGCGGTCGACCCAGAGGGTCGCGCGGGTCAGTTCGCGCAGGAAGGCGCGGTCGTGGCTGATGATGACAAAGGCGGTGCGGGTGCCCTTCAGCTCGGATTCCAGCCAGGCGATCGCTTCGATGTCGAGATGGTTGGTCGGCTCGTCCAGCAGCATCAGTTCCGGCTCTTCGGCCATCAGCCGGGCCAGCGCCGCGCGGCGACGCTCCCCGCCCGATGCGGTGGCCACAGGGCGCGCGGGGTCAAACTTCAGCCCCTCGCCTGCGCGTTCCACCTTATACATCTCGCCCGGATCGAGCCCATGAGCGGCGAAGTCGCCAAGCGTCTCAAACCCCGAGAGGTCCGGCTCCTGCTCCATATAGCCGACCGATACGCCGGGCCCGGCCACGACCGCCCCGCTGTCGGGCTCCACCAGCCCGGCCATGACCTTCATCAGCGTCGATTTGCCCGAGCCGTTGCGGCCCACCAAGGCCAACCGATCGCCGGTCTGAACCACGAGGGAGAGGTCTTCGAAAACAGGATCGCCGCCAAAGGTCAGCGAAATGTCGGTGAGTTGTAAAAGGGGTGCGCGTGCCATGTCTGCCAGCTATCTTTCGGCGCGGGCAAGGTCAATGTCCAAAGGCGTGAGCGCGCTAGGCCAGCGCCCGCAAAAGCCGCGCGCGGTTGGGTGGGATCGCGGCGATCTCCAACCCGGTAAAGACATGCAGCGTGCCCATCTGGCGGTCGATCACCGCGTGGTCGCTGACCCAGCCCCCCATCGCCAGATAGCTGCGCAGCAACGGCGGGATTTGCCGGCGCGCGTGCCGGGGGTCGGGGCTGCGGCTGTCGCGGGCATAGGGGTGGACCTCAGCCGCCCTAATGCCGGGACGCCACCCCGCGGGGGCAAGATGCTGCTGTTTCAAAAGGGCAAAGGCATCGCGGTAGCGGGTCGGATCGGTGCCCGCGAAGGACGAGCAGCCAAACAAAAGCGACGCCCCATTGTCATCGACTTCCCGCGCCAATTGCCCCCATGCGAGGCGTTGGATATCGGGGTCTTGCCATGCCGGGTGGATGCAAAAGCGGCCCAGTTCCAGCAGGGTCCCTTTCATGTTTTCGAGACGGCTCAGATCGTAAAACTGCGCGGCATAGCTTTGGGCCAATTCCGCGCCTTGAAACCGCGTCAGGCGAAAGCAACAGACCAATGTGCCGCTGTCGCGATCCTCTATCAGAAAATGCCGTGCGGCCGCGTCGAATGCATCGCGGTCGGCGGTCCCGGTCTGAAAACACTGCGTCCGCAGCGCCTGCGCCCGGGCGATGTCCCCGGGCGTGAGGGCTTCGCGCGTCAGATATCGGCCCGGGGGCGCTTGGGTCATCTGCGAAATCGCCTTCGCTTATCCGCGGCCTTCCCCCGCTGCCAGGGCATGGCAAGAGGAACTTAGCTGCCGAAGGCCGACGGGCTGAAGCGGCCAAGGTTGCCCAGAAGCTGGCGCAGGAAGGTGTTGTCGGCCACCGGCGATGTCGTCACGCGGCGCGACAGCGGCACGACCTGCCCGCGCTCAAGCCCGAAGCGTTCGACATTCGACACCACACCGGCTTCGTTGAAGCTGACGGTCACTACCTCACGCTCGATCTCTTTCGGGGCCATAAAGCCGAGCGCGCGTTTGCGCATCTTAACGTAATAGTAACTATCATCGCTCAAAACACCCGAAACAGTGGGCACACCGATCTTCTGCGCGACGCTTTCCTTGGTATCGCTGCCCACGACGACCTGCTCAAGCTGGTCTTGCGGCGGCACATAGCCGTGGTTCTCATACTGCGGGCTGCAGGCGGTCAAAAGCAGTGCAAGGCCCATACCCGCGATCCGGAGGTGCGTCTTGCCGGTCTGTTTGGTTTTGCGCATTTGGTCTGCCCTCTTGCCCTGACGGATTATGGCTTTTATTTCGCATACACCAAGGCACCCCAAGTGTACAAGAAACGAAAGTCGGATCTCATGTCGCGCAAATCACCTACGCCCACCGCTCTTCGGGTCGCGGACCTGTCTCAGACAGAGCCGAACGCCTTCGCGCTGCGCCCTGAGGCAGAAGCGCTGGCGCAGATTGCCGAGGAACTGGACCTTTCGGCCCTGCGCAAACTCAGCTTTTCGGGCAGCATCAAACCGCTCGGCAAGCAGGACTGGCAGCTTGACGGGAAACTCGGCGCAACTGTGGTGCAGCCCTGCGTGGTGACGCTCGAGCCGGTGACTACGCGGATCGACGCCGATATCACCCGCCGCTTCATCCATGATTTCGAACTCCCCGAAGAAGAGGAGGTTGAGATGCCCGAGGACGATACGACCGAGCCTTTGGGCCAATGGATCGACCCCGCGCAGGTCATGATCGAGGCGCTGGCGCTGGAGGTGCCGGAATATCCCCGCAAGGGCGATGCGGAACTGGGCCAGATGGTCCATGCCGAACCGGGTCAAAAGCCGATGACCGACGAAGACGCGCGGCCCTTTGCGGGCTTGGGCGCGCTGCGCGATGCGCTGAAGAAAGACGAAACCTAAGGAAACAAGCGGAAAACCGCGGAAATTCGCGCTTGCATCGCGCCGGTTTCGCGTTATTTTGCCGCCCTCACCCGAATTAAGGTTGGACATTGCGCGGCTGCGGCCCTAAAGCGTCGTCACGCCCGAAACGGGGTCCGAATTGAAACACGGTTGCGGCCTGCTTTGCCAAGTCAGCAACCCCGAAGGCAAAGGCACCAGACATGGCTGTCCAACAGAATAAAGTATCAAAATCCCGCCGCAACAACCGCCGCGCCCACGATTCGCTCTCTGCGGCGAACCCGAACGAATGTTCGAACTGCGGTGAGCTGAAGCGCCCCCACCACATCTGCGCGGCTTGCGGTCACTATGACGACGCCGAAGTTGTCGCCCTGACCGAAGAAGTGGACCTGGAAGACGACGCAGCATAAGCTGCGGTAGTTTTTAAGGTTTTCTCTTAGGCAGTGAGGCATTCGCACTGATGACGGCCCAGCCCGATCACCCCAACGCGAAAGCCGGACACACCCTGATCTCGGTCGACGCGATGGGGGGTGACGAAGGCCCGGCAGCAGTTGTTGCCGGGTGTGCGCTTTCCGCGACAGCAAATCCCGATATCGGTTTCATTCTGCATGGTCCGCGTGACCAGTTGGAGCCATTGATCGCCAAACGTGGTGAATTGTCGGGCCGTTGCGAGATACGTCACGCCACGGATGTCGTGACCATGAACGACAAGCCCAGCCAAGTCGTGCGCACCGGCAAGGACAGTTCCATGTGGTCCGCCATCGAATCCGTGCGCAGCGGAGAGGCGGCTGTGGCTGTCTCTTGCGGCAATACCGGCGCGCTGATGGCGATGTCGATGATCCGGCTGCGCAAATTGCCGGGCGTGAATCGCCCTGCAATTGCCGTGCTCTACCCCTCTTCCAACCCTCAGGGCTTCAACGTGATGCTCGACGTGGGCGCCGATGTGCGCGCCGATGCCGACGATCTGTTGCGTTTCGCGCTCATGGGCACCTCCTACGCCCGCAACGGCATGGATTTGCAGCGCCCCCGGGTGGGCCTGCTGAATGTCGGCACCGAAGAGCATAAGGGCCGCACCGAACTCAAAGAAGCCTATGATTTGATTCGCGCCCAAGGCGATGCCACCGGGTTCGAATTCGTCGGTTTCGTCGAGGGTGGCGATATCTCGGGCAACCGCGCCGATGTCATCGTGACCGATGGGTTCACCGGCAATGTGGCGATCAAGACCGGCGAAGGCACAGCCAGCATGATCGGCAACCGCCTGCGCGAAGCATTCAAATACTCGCCCCTGTCGCGGCTCGCCTCGCTGCTGGCCTATACCTCTCTGCGCCGACTCAGCAAAAAGATCGATCCGCGCCGCGTAAACGGCGGCGTGTTTCTGGGCCTGAACGGCACGGTGGTAAAATCGCACGGCTCCGCCGATGCGACCGGCATCTCCGCTGCGATCAAACTCGCCGCGCAGTTGTCGCAGAATAAATTCAATGACAAGCTAGCCGCTCGCGTCGCCGCGACGCTGCCAGCTGAGGAGTCCGTCAAATGAGCCTGCGCGCCGTTGTCACTGGTTGTGGCCACTACCTGCCCGCCCGTGTCGTGGAAAATGCCGAATTTGAAGCGACCCTCGACACGAATGACGAATGGATCCGCTCGCGCTCGGGCATCGAACGCCGCCACTTCGCCGCCGAAGGTGAAACGACCTCTTCCATGGCCAGCGCCGCCGCGCGCCGCGCGCTCGAAGACGCGGGGCGCGATGTTTCGGAGGTTGACGCGATCGTCGTGGCCACCTCCACCCCCGATCTGACCTTCCCCTCGGCTGCGACCATGGTGCAGGCCGAATTGGGCATGACCAGCGGTTTCGCTTTTGACGTGCAGGCGGTCTGCGCGGGTTTCGTCTATGCGCTGGCAAACGCCAATGCGCTTATCGTCTCCGGTCAGGCGCGCAATGTGCTGGTGATCGGGGCCGAGACTTTCAGCCGCATCATGGACTGGACAGACCGGTCGACCTGTGTGCTTTTTGGCGACGGCGCGGGCGCGCTGCTGCTTGAGGCGCAAGAGGGGCAAGGCACGCCCGAGGATCGCGGGATCCTCGCGACTGACCTGAATTCCGATGGGCGCTACCGCGAGTTGCTTTACGTCGATGGCGGCGTCAGCACCGGCACCACAGGCTATCTGCGTATGCAGGGCAATCAGGTGTTCCGCCACGCGGTCGAAAAGCTTGCCGCCACGGCCAATACCGCCATGGACCGCGCGGGTGTCAGCGCCGAGGATGTGGATTGGATCGTGCCACATCAGGCCAATATCCGCATCATCCAAGGCACCGCCAAGAAACTGAACCTGCCGATGGAACGCGTTGTCGTGACCGTGCAGGACCACGGCAACACCTCTGCCGCCTCGATCCCGCTGGCGCTGTCGGTGGGCCGTGAGCGTGGTCAGATCAACAAGGGCGATCTGATCGTCACCGAAGCCATCGGCGGTGGTCTGGCGTGGGGCTCTGTCGTCCTGCGCTGGTAAGTCCCTGAGCTAACGCGGAAAATCTCTGCCGAATCGTGCTCGATCCGGGCATTGATGTTGACTCTAAAAATCTGAGCAGCATATGCTATTGGAAAGCATGGGGGATATAATGCCGAACAAGACATTGACGCGCATGGATTTAAGCGAAGCTGTATTTCGTGAGGTCGGTCTTTCTCGCAATGAGAGTGCTCAGCTGGTCGAAGCCGTGCTAGAGCATATGTCCGACGCTCTGGTCGATGGGGAACAGGTCAAGATTTCCTCTTTCGGTACTTTTTCGGTCCGCGACAAGACCGCGCGTGTGGGCCGCAATCCGAAAACCGGCGAAGAGGTTCCCATCAACCCGCGCCGGGTGCTGACCTTCCGCCCCTCGCATCTGATGAAAGACCGGGTTGCCGAAGGCAATAAGTCCTGACCCATGGTCAAATCGCCGGACGCTTTTCGCACCATCTCCGAAGTCGCTGACTGGCTCGGTATCCAAGCCCATGTTCTGCGGTTTTGGGAGAGTAAGTTTACCCAAGTGAAACCCATCAAACGGGCGGGCGGGCGGCGTTATTACCGCCCTGCCGATATGCTGCTGCTTGGTGGGATCAAGAAGTTGCTGCATGACGATGGGCTGACCATCAAAGGCGTTCAGAAGATCCTGCGCGAGGAAGGGATGACCCATGTCTCCGCCCTCTCCGCCCCGCTTGACGAGTTGGACTTCGTGGAGCCGCGCCCTGCGCCGAAACCGGACATCATCCGGCCAGAGACCGGTGTGGTTCTGAATTTCGGCGCGAAGACGGAAGCGCGCGGGGATGAGGGGAGCGCCGAGACGGCCGAGCCGGTCGATACCCGGCAGGAGAGCGCGGCGGAGGTAGAAGAGCCCGCCCCCGCGACAGCACAACGCCCCTCGCCAGTGCCCCCCGCCGACGATCACCCACGGGCCACCCCCGATCCGCTGGCTCCCTCTGACAGCGCCACACCCGATGCGCCGCAACTCCCTGCGTCCGAAGCTGAGACTCTAGAGGAGCCCAAGCCGGAACCTGCGTCTGAGCCCGGCCTCCCTGAGTTCCTCAAGCGCCCGCTGGCGGTTGAGCCTGAAGAGACCGCAGAGGCTTCATCCGCCCCTGCTGAGGCCAAGGCGGAAGCCCCCGAAGACGACACACCGAAACCCGCGATCATCGACCTGCCCGATTTCACCCTCGAAGCCGATTTCCCCGCCCGGCCTGGGCTGCTGAGCGTAGGCGCCCGCGTCCATCGCCTGCCCCGTGACGTGCAACCGCAGGTCGCCGGTCTGCTGCTGGATCTGGCCGAATTGCGCGCGCGCATGGCCGCCGATGCTGGCGCGGAAACAAATTTTTAATCGCGATGAAAAGATTGGCAATTCCCTCTTGCACCCCCTGCGAGATCGGGTATGAAGCCCACGTAGTCGGGCTATGGCGCAGCCTGGTAGCGCGTCCGTCTGGGGGACGGAAGGTCGCAGGTTCGAGTCCTGCTAGCCCGACCAACCGACTACAACAAAACGCCCGCGCCGCTAACGCGCGGGCGTTTGTCATTTAAGAAGGCCGCGCCCGATGCCCAATGCGATGAACGGGGTGCTCCCCAACCAGCAGATTGCAGCGATGATCGAAAGCGGCGCCATTGCCGCCGATCCCGCGGTCACCTCTGCCCAGATCCAGCCCGCCAGTCTTGACCTTCGCCTCGGCAACGTCGCCTATCGCGTCCGCGCGTCTTTCCTTGCCGGGCATGGGGCCAAGGTTTCGGATCGTCTCACGGAGTTCGAGATGCACCGCGTCGACCTCAGCGAAGGGGACGTGCTGGAAAAGGGTTGCGTGTATGTGGTGCCGCTGATGGAGCGGCTGGCGCTGCCCGAGGGCGTCTCTGCCGTCGCGAATGCCAAAAGCTCCACCGGGCGGCTCGACCTGCTGACCCGCACCATCACCGATGGCGGCACCGAATTCGACCGTATCGCGCCGGGCTACACCGGCCCGCTCTATGCCGAGATTTGCCCGCGCTCTTTCTCGGTGCTGGTACGGCCCGGGATGCGGCTCAATCAGGTTCGTTTCGGCAGTGGGGATGCGACCCTCGACGACGACGCGCTGCGCGCGCTGCATGTCAAGACGCCGCTGGTGGATGGCACCGCCGTGATCGACGAGGGCTTGGGCTTCTCCGTCGATCTGCGGCTGCCCGGCACCAGCCTCGTCGGCTACCGCGCGAAGCCGCATACCGGGGTGATCGACCTCGACAAGATTGGCCACTACGATCCCGCCGCATATTGGGAAGAGGTGCATAGCACCAATGGTCAGATCATCCTCGACCCCGGCGCGTTCTATATCCTTGTCAGCCGCGAAGCGGTGACGATCCCGCCGGCCTATGCCGCTGAAATGGCGCCCTATTTGGCGATGGTCGGAGAGTTCCGCGTGCATTACGCGGGTTTCTTCGATCCGGGCTTCGGTCATGCCGAGGCAGGCGGCGCAGGCTCACGCGGGGTGCTTGAAGTGCGCTGTCACGAGGCGCCCTTCGTGCTGGAGCATGGGCAGGTCGTGGGCCGTTTGGTCTATGAGCATATGGCGCAGATCCCCAGCCAGCTTTACGGCGCCGACATCGCGTCGAATTACCAAGGTCAGGGGCTGAAACTGTCGAAGCATTTCCGCGCCGCGTAAGTGCGCGGCGCGCCGCCGATCAATCCTCGAACAGCTCGCTCTGCCCTTCGGTCGCTTCCGGCTCGTCTTCGCCATCGCCCACAGAGGGGAGCAGACCGGCGGGCGGACGGTTCTCCAGCAATCCGGCAGAGCGCAGTTCTTTCAGCCCCGGCAGATCCCGCGCGCTTTCCAGACCGAAGTGATCCAGAAACTCCTGGGTGACGACAAAGGTGACCGGACGGCCCGGGGTCATCTTGCGGCGGCCAAAGCGGATCCACGCCATCTCGAGCAACTGGTCGACCGTTCCGCGCGATACCGATACGCCGCGAATCTCTTCGATCTCGGCACGGGTGACGGGCTGGTGATAGGCGATGATCGCCAAAGTCTCGATCGCCGCGCGGCTGAGCTTGCGGGTCTCGACCGTCTCGCGGTGCATCAGAAAGCCAAGGTCGGGCGCGGTGCGAAAGGCATAGGCATCGCCAACTTTCATCACCTGCACGCCGCGCCCCTGATACCGGTGCCGCAGGAAGGCCATCGCCTCGCCCACGTCCGAGCCGCGCGGCAGCCGCGCTTCGAGTTCACGCAGGGTAATCGGCTCGGAACTGGCGAAAAGCACGGCTTCGATCATACGCTCCTGTTCGGCGAGCGAGGGCGCGTCGAACAGTTTCTTTTCTTTTGTTTCAATCTCTTCCGGCACGCATCAATCCTTCTTGCGCAGTTGGATGGGGGCGAAGATCTCTTTTTGGCGGATCTCCATATGCCCCTCTTTGACCAGTTGCAAAGAGGCGGCAAAGGTCGCCGCCGTGGCCGAGCGGCGGCGCTCCGGATCGCTCTCCCACCCTTCGGGCAGGTAGCTGTTCAGATCGCCCCAATCGCCCGCATAGCCGATCAGCCCGCGCATCCGTTCGAGCGCCTCTTCCATGGTGAAGACCTTGTCGCGGTCCATTACGAAAGGGCGAAAATCCTCACGCGTGCGGGTGCGCGCGTAGCCCTGCATCAGGTCCAGCAGGGTGGCGGTATAGGTGACCTTTTTGACACTGGTGATCTCTTGGGTCTGGCCCCGGGCAAAGAAGTCCCGGCCAAGCTGATCACGCGCCATCAGACGCGCGGCGGCGTCGCGCATGGCTTGCAAACGTTCCAGTTGGAACGCCAGATGCGCCGCCATTTCTTCGCCCGATGGGCCCTCTTCGGTCGGGTCCGGCGGCAGCAGCAGACGCGACTTGAGGAAAGCCAACCAAGCGGCCATGACGAGGTAATCCGCCGCCAGTTCCAGCCGCAGTTCCTTGGCGCGGTCGACAAAGGCCAGATACTGCCGCGCCAGTTGGAGCACCGAGATCTTGCGCAGATCGACCTTTTGCGTGCGGCTCAGCGACAGCAGCAGGTCGAGCGGTCCTTCATAGCCTTCGACATCAATGATGAAGGCTTCGGCGGCCAGCCGGTCGGCCACGGTGCTGCCTGCCCCGCCCCGGTCTTCCTGAAATGTCGTGTCAGCCATGCAATGTCCCGCCCAGAAGCGTCTCAAGCTGGGCGCTGAGGGCGTCGATGTCAACGTCATCGGGGGTTTGCCGCGCATCCATGGCCCGCAGGGCGCGGGTCTGGGCGGCGGGAGTCATCTCGCCCGCCGCTTCGGCCACCGCGCGGCGGTCTTCAAGCGGGCCGTTGCAAAAGAGTGCCACGTCACAGCCTGCCGCAAGGGCCGCGCGGATGCTCTCCGCCGGGGTCATTTGCAGCGCTTTCATCGAAATGTCATCGGTCATCACGAGGTTGTCGAAGCCGATCTCTTCGCGGATCAGCCGCAC
The DNA here is from genome assembly GCF_043556915.1 of Sulfitobacter sp. 1A15299. NCBI lineage: Bacteria > Pseudomonadati > Pseudomonadota > Alphaproteobacteria > Rhodobacterales > Roseobacteraceae > Sulfitobacter > Sulfitobacter sp. 1A15299. The sequence goes on from NZ_JBIFFJ010000029.1 coordinate 22,402, forward strand.
TACCTCGGGCGAGAGGGTCGCCGGGGCGTCGTCGTCCAGCGCGTCATAGACCAGATGCGCCGTCATCCCCATCGGCAGGTCGCGCAGGCTGCGGAAGGGGGCGAAATCGACCGCCTCCAGATCGATCCGGCGGGCCGCGACGCGGGGCAGATCATGGTGGCTGTCAAGCGTCGCGCGGCCATGGCCGGGCATGTGTTTCATCACTGGCAAGACCCCTCCGGCCAGCAGCGCATCGGCCACGGCGCGGCCAATCTCGGCCACCTGCCCCGGCGTTTCGCCATAGCAGCGATTGCGCAGGAAACGGTGCGTGTTTGGCCCGGCCACATCGATCAGCGGGGCGCAGTTGCTGTCGATCCCGACGCTGTGCAGCTCATGGGCGACGATCCGATACATCAGGTAAAAGGCCCGGCGCGCCTGATCGCCGGCGCGGGCGGCGAGGTCCATCGGCGGCATCCAATCGCGCCAATGCGGCGCGCGCATGCGCTGCACGCGGCCGCCCTCTTGGTCGATGGTGATCACGGCCTCATGCCCCGCCGCCTCGCGCATCTCTTCGCAGAGCGCGCGCAGCTGGTCGGGGCTGTCGATGTTGCGGGCGAATAGGATAAAGCCAAAGGGCCGCACGTCCCGAAAGAACGCCTTTTCCTCGACGCTGAGCCGATGGCCCGTTGCGTCGAGGATCGTGGCCCCGAAGGGGCGCATCAGCGCATCACCACCGGGATGCAATCCGCGTTTTCGGCCACGAGGGCCGAGCAGAAGCGGCGGGCGTCGGCGATGTCGTTAAAGCCCATGGCGCGCAGGCGGTAGAAGACCCGCCCGCCGCTGGTGGCCTTTTGCACGACGCGGCTCTTGCCTTCGAGATAGGCACCGAAACGGCCTTGCAAACGGTCCCATTGTTCGCGGGCGACCTCGGGGCTGTCAAAGGCGCCAAGCTGGGCCATGCGGGTGCCGACGGGCAGCGATGCGGGATCGACTTCGGGGGTGGCGGTGGCGACGGCATTGCGTTGCACGGCGGCGGGGGTCACCACGGCACCGCCCGCCGGACGGCGGCGCGGGCGCAGGGAGTTGCGCACACCCGGCGCGTTCAGCACGGCCTTGACCACTTTGGGCTGCACGGAAGTGTCGGCCAAGGCCATCGCCACGGCGGCATCGACAGGATTGCCCGCGACGGCTTCTTCACCGGTAAGCGGGGCCACGCCATTGGTCAACTGCGCCACGAGATCTTGCACATTGCCTGAGCGGATCGCGGCGGAGGCGTCGATCAGGTCACCGTCATTCTCATGGGCGACGGCGGGGGTCGCAGTACCCTGTGACTTTGCGGCAACCATCGCCACTTGAACAGGCTGATCTTCGTCCTGCAATTCGATCTGGCGCGGCGCGAGGCGCAGCTCATCCGCCGGGCGCCCGGCGCTGCCTTCGGCGGCAACCACATTGACCGAAAGCCCCTGATGGCGCGCCAATTCACCGCCCGGCTCTTCGGGGCGCACGCGCATCTCGCCTTCGATCGCGCGGACCACCGGAATGCCGGTCACGTCACGCACCAGCAGTTTGTAGCCCCAAACACCGATCCCCGCCACCAGCGCCAAGGACACCACGGCGCCCGCGATATTGGTGAGCATTGTCAGGGTCTTGGGCGCGCTGCCCACTGCGTAGCTATGCGCGGAATCGGGCGCATAGCCCGCCGTCGTCGGGGAAGACGTGAAATCTGCCATCTCTGCCTCTTTGCCCGGCGTGATACATCGCCACGCGGGTCTGGTCATGGGGTTGCCTGTTTTCGGCGCGCTGGTGCGGTTACCGCATCTCCTGCGCCGGTGTGACCCCGAGAATACCAAGACCCGCCGCAATTACAATCGCCACGGCACGCGACAGCGCGATTTTTGCCTGCGAGGTGGCTGCGTCCCCTTCTTGCAAGGCGCGCAAGCCATCCTCGGACCGGCCCAAGTGGTAGAGGCTGTGGAAATCAGAGGCCAGTTCATAGAGGTAGAAGGCCACCCGGTGCGGCTCATTGCTGCGCGCGGCGGTCTCGACCAAACGGGGCCATTCGGCAAGCTTGCGCAGCAGGCCGATCTCGGCCTCATGGTCAAGCTTGGACAGCTCCGCGTCCAGCAACGTGGCGTCCGCCACTTCGATCCCCGCCTCTTCGGCTTTGCGCAGGATCGACGCGACCCGGGCATGGGCGTATTGCACGTAAAAAACCGGGTTCTCGCGGCTTTGCTCCAGCACCTTGTCGAAATCGAAGTCGAGCATCGCGTCGTTCTTGCGCGTCAGCATGACAAAACGCGTCACATCGGGGCCGACCTGATCCACCACGTCGCGTAGGGTCACGAAAGTCCCTGCCCGTTTGGACATTTTGAAGGGCTCACCGTTCTTATAGAGCTTCACCAGTTGCGTCAGCTTGATGTCGAGCGGTACATGACCGTCGCTGAGCGCCGAGACAGCGGCTTTCATCCGTTTGACATAGCCGCCATGATCCGCGCCAAAGACGTCGATCAGCATGTCGAAGTCACGGCTGACCTTGTCGTAGTGATAGGCGATGTCGGGGGCGAAATAGGTCCAAGACCCGTCGGACTTCTTGACCGGGCGGTCCACATCGTCGCCATGTTCGGTGGATTTGAACAGGGTCTGCTCACGCGGCTCCCAATCCTCGGGTTTCTTGCCCTTGGGCGGCTCCAACACGCCTTCGTAGATCAACCCCTTAGCTTCGAGCGAGGCGATGGCCGCTTCGATCTGGCCTGTGCCGTAGAGCGATTTTTCGCTATAGAAGACGTCCATCTCGACACCCAATGCCGCCAGATCGTCGCGGATCAGGTTCATCATCGCATCGGTGGCGAATTCGCGGATATCGTCCAGCCATTCGCTTTCCGGCTGGTCGACCAGCTTGTCGCCGTACATCTTGGCCAGCGCCTCGCCCAGCGGGATCAGGTAGTCGCCGGGATAGGTGCCATCGGGGAAGGCCACCTCTTTGCCGTTGGCTTCGAGGTAGCGCAGATAGACCGACCGGGCGAGCACATCGACCTGCGCACCGCCATCGTTGATGTAGTATTCCCGCGTCACGTCATAGCCCGCGAAGTCCAACAGGCTGGCCAGCGCATCGCCAAAGACCGCACCCCGGGTGTGACCCACATGCAGCGGCCCCGTCGGGTTGGCCGAGACATATTCGACATTCACCCGCTGACCCGCGCCAAGGATCGCGCGGCCAAAATCGGTGCTTTGGCTCAGCACCTGACGGGCCACGTTTTGCCAGACCGAAGGCGCAAGACGCAGGTTGATGAACCCCGGCCCCGCCACTTCGGCAGAGGTGATGCGCGGATCGTTTTGCAATTGCGCGGCCAGTGCTTCGGCGATGTCGCGCGGTTTCATGCCCGCAGGTTTGGCCAGCACCATTGCGGCATTGGTGGCCATATCGCCATGGGCCGCGTCGCGCGGCGGCTCAGCGGTGATCGGGTCAAAGTTCAGGGTCGCAGGCAGAGCGTCCTGCGCGACCATCTGTTCCAGCGTCGCAGTGATGAGATGGCGAATTTCAGCAAATAGGTTCATGTCGGGTATCCTTGTTCCCCGCCCGTTTATCATGTGCGGGGGTGCAGTCAATCAAGCGTCGGGCCGTCGCGGCCCAAGATCGGGAGTGGCGTTTGAACCGGCGCGCTCAGCCGAGGTCCAAACGCCCAGATCGGAGCCGTCGCCCCGCCTCGGAGCCGAGGAACAGCGCGCTTTCCGCTGCAAGCTGTGCCTGCCCCTCGGGCACGGTGATCAGGTGGAAATGCAGCCCCCGCGGCCTGAACACCCTGTCTAGCGCGGCATTGGCCGCTTCAAACGCACCGATCATGGCGTGCCCGGCCAGCGCCAAAGGTTGGCTCGGCCGCGGCAGGACGGTTACCACCGCCCCCTGCCCGGCCACCAGACCCCGGCCCAAGGCACGCACCATGGCCGAGAGCCCGCGGATCTGCGCGTCCGTGCCTTTGCAGCAATCTTCGGGGTCGAGCGGTATCAGGTTCAGCACCATATGCAGCGGCGTGCCGCCCCAATTGCGGTGCAACGGCTCAAACCGCGCGACAAGATCGCCCGCCAGCGCCAGCCCTTCGACACGTTTTGCCGATTGGCTCATCAACCGCGCCAGCACCGCAGGATCGCGGTCCATCGCCACGACCTCCGCCCCCAGTTCCGCCGCGCGTTTGGCCACCGCAGGCCCCGGCGCCTGCCCTGCCGAGAGGATCGCGAAGGTCGCGTCACCGGCCAGACTTTCCGGCAGAACGGGGGTTTGTATCATGTCAACTCACCTATGGATCAACAAAAGCAGACTACCATGCCGCGAAGACTAGCGGAAGCTGCGCAGGTCGCTGCCGAAGAGACGGGCGTGTTCCTGCAGGGCGAAACGGTCGGTCATGCCGGCGATGTAGTCAGACACCATCCGCGCCAGCGTGGTTTCATCCTCTGCCGCCTCGATTGCCGCCGCCCAATGGCGCGGCAGTAGGTTGGGCTGTGACAAGAACAGCGGGAACAGGTCTTCGACCACCTTGGTCACCTTCTCACGATTCTCCATCACCGAGGGCGCGCGATACATGCGGGTGAAGAGAAACTTGCGGATCTCGCGCAGGTCTTGCCAGACGGGGGCCGAGAAGCGGATCATCGGGCGGCCGAGATGACGGATGTCGTCGGGCGATTTCGCCCCAGAGTCTTTCAGCAGTTTGGCCGAGGTTTCGATCACATCGCCGACCATCACCCCAAAGACCCGCCGCAGCGCCTCATGACGGCGGCGGTAGCTGTCGGTCTCGGGGTAGAGCCGGTCAACCTCGGCATAGGCGGGGCCGACCATGGGCAGCTCGGCGATCTCACTTTCGGTGAACAGCCCCGCGCGCAGACCGTCGTGCAGGTCGTGGTTGTTATAGGCGATGTCATCGGAGAGCGCGGCGACCTGCGCCTCGGCGCTGGCATGGGTGTGCAGTTCCAAGTCGTGCCGCGCGTTATAGTCGGCCAGCGCATGGGGCACCTCGCCCGTCACAGGCCCGTTGTGTTTCGCGATACCTTCCAGCGTGTCCCACGTCAGGTTCAGCCCATCGAATTCGGCATAGTGCCGCTCCAGCGTGGTGACGATCTTGATCGCCTGTGCGTTGTGATCGAAGCCACCGTAGGGTTCCATCAGCTTGTGCAGCGCGTCCTCTCCGGTGTGGCCAAAGGGCGTGTGGCCCAGATCATGGGCCAGCGCCACGGCCTCGGTCAGCTCGCCATTCAGACGCAGCGCGCCCGCGATGGTCCGCGCGACCTGCGCCACCTCGATGGAATGGGTCAGACGGGTGCGGAAATAGTCGCCCTCATGCTCCACAAAGACCTGCGTCTTATGTTTGAGCCGCCGAAAGGCCGAGGCATGAATGATCCGGTCCCGATCCCGCTGATAACAGGAGCGAAAAGTGCTTTCCTCTTCCGGCACCAACCGTCCCTTGGCGGTGTCCGGATCAGAGGCGAATTTTGCGCGCATCGCGGCTGGTCCTCTCTCGCGGTCCTTGTGACCTGTCCTTGTGCTTTCTATATGTTAGAGGAACGCGAAAGAAAACCGATGCATCGGAGCCCGCAGATGAACCTGCCCCCCAAAGTCACCCCCCGCGCCTTTGAACGCCTCGCCGAGATCGGGGCCGCAGACGAAGGCAAGGCCCTGCGCATCGCTGTCGAAGGCGGCGGCTGCTCGGGCTTTCAATACGACATCGCGCTGGATGAGCCCGCCGAAGATGACCTTGTTCTGGAAGGCAGCGGTCAGAAGGTGGTGGTCGATAGCGTGTCCCTGCCATTTCTGGCCGACGCCGTGATCGATTTTACCGAAGAGTTGATCGGCGCGCGTTTCACCATCGAGAACCCGAACGCGACAGCGGCCTGCGGCTGCGGCACGTCCTTTTCGATGTAAGTCTTTCGGGCGCGCTTAGGCGCGCGCCCGGGCGAACCCCTCGAAGAACTCTTCGAAATACGGCCCGGCGCGTTCGGCGCGCAGCAGGGTCGCATGGCTTTCCGGGCAGAGATACGACAGCACATGCGGGCGCATCTGCTCCCAGTCGGCCCGGCGGTTCGCGCCCATGTCGCTGAGGCAAGTTGCCAAGGGCCGCAGCGCCCCCGCCGCCTTATTACCTGTGCGAAAACGCAATGCGCCTTTGGGGATGGGCGTAGATCGCAACGGTCGGCCCGCAATCCGCATGGCCCAGCCGGTGACAAGCCATTGGTGGTAATCGTCCCGCAAAGGTGCACCCTCATCGGCGTAGACCCGCATGGCACGGTGGCTGGCGGCAATGGCATCCTCCCACAGCGGGCTGGGGGCTTGCCCGGCAAAACGCAGCGCGGCGCAGACCTCGGCCAGCAGGTCCATATCCTGATCGAGAAAGGCCAGCAGCCCCGTGAAATGCAGGCTTTTCAAAGCCGCCTCAGGCAGGTCGGGGCACCGGAGGCCATAGTCCGACAGGTAGAAAACGATATGGGTCAACTCATAGGCCGCCTTGCGATTGGGCATGGCAAAGGTAGCGCTGCGGGCGATGAAATCGCACAACCGTTGGCCGAGCGCCCCGTCATTCACCTGCGGCCCGACGCCCCGGCGGCGCAGCAGACGGCGTTTCTCGGCCCGCTGCAGATCCGACAGTTCCGCCCCCTCCAGCCCTGCCCGCGCAACCTTGGCACAAAGGCCCGCGCCGTGGTGCCGAGGCAGGCCGAGGTCTTCGAGGTCGAGACAGATCGACAGGATGAAACGGTAATATTGCGGGAAATCGCAAAGCATATCCCGGCAGCCCCGATGGAAGCCAGCCAACGGCTGAAGCGCCGCACTGTCGAGGGTGGCCCCCGTGCTCGCCAGCGCCCCAAGAAACTCGGCGTTTTCCTTTAGGGTCCGTGGACATTCACTTTGAGGCAATGACCGTTGCGGCGAGGTGCCAGTTGGCGGCATAGCTGGACGCGGTC
>NZ_JBIFFJ010000030.1:0-25894 GCF_043556915.1 Sulfitobacter sp. 1A15299
CCACGGATCGCGGCGACATAGCCGCCCGGCCCCGCACCGATCACGATCAGATCAAAGGATTTGGCAGCCATGGCAAGGACCTCGCGTTAGGGTTTGCAAATATAGTTTACCGCTAAACCATATTTGCAACCGCCACAACCACGCGTGTGGCCCCCACCTGCCGAAGGCTCAGGCCGCTTGACGTTCCGCGCGCAGTTCCTTGACCGTCCGGCCATAGCCGCCCGCGTTAAGGTAGGAGGTTTCCTGCGCGGTGAAACTGCGTGACAGCGCCTTATTGCGATAGGGAAAACGGCCAAACTGGCGGATCACTTCGCGGTGGGCGCGGGCGTGCAGCAGGTTGCTGCCGTCGCTTTTCGGCATTCGTTCGCACATCAGACGCACGCAGCGGTCCTGATTGCAGAGGTTCTCGGAATGCATCAGCGGCAGATAGAAGAACTGCCGCGCCGGCGCCTCCACGCGCATGTCCCAGCCTTTCTCGATCGCCAGTTTTGCCGCCGCCAGCGCGATACGGTCGCTGGAAAACGCCTTGCCCGTGTCGCGGAACATGTTGCGCGGGAATTGATCGGTCAGGATCAAAAAGGCCAGCGCGTCGGTGGGGTTGGTCAGCCAGTGGTTCAGTTTCCCGGCCTGTGCCTCATCCCAGAGCCCCTCGAAACGTGCGCGGATATCGGCATCCAGCGTTTCGGAACTGATGTACCACCCGGCTGGGCCGACATCTTCGAGCCAGAAATTCAGTACGTCTTGGGGTTCTGCATTTGTGGCAGCCATCCCGCACACTCCTTTGCCGCAATCTGGGCGTTTCATTAAAGTTAAGAACGTCTTACCGCAAAAGCCTAGTCACGTTTTATGTCATCCGCGACATCGTTATCGCTATCAGGGGCGTTTTTATCCGCTTCGGCGTTTTCTTGAGCAGCGTCCTCGACGGCGTCCTGTTCTGCTTCAATGGCATATTCCTGCGCGATTTCCACGGCCACAGCGGTGGCAGAGGGGTAAATCGGCACGTAGCTGCCTGTCTCATCAACCGGAACAGCAGCACGCTGCGTTTTGCGGTAGGAAGCATAGCTCGCCAGTGCGGCAAAAAGCACGGCAGTAAAGAGGTAAAAGCCGCCCGGGCCAAGCGCCGTGCCCATCATCCAACCGGTAATCACAGGGCCAAGGACCGCGCCTAAGCCGTTGATAAACAACATCCCGCCTGAGGCCGCAGCCATGTCCTCTTGTTCGAGGAAGTCGTTGGTATGGGCCATGATGAGCGAGTAAAGCGGGTTCGACATGCCGCCCACGACAAAGGCCGTGGCGAGCAGGATCGGAAAGATGTGCCCCAGCATCATCCCGACCATGGAGCCCGCGCCACCGATCAGCGCGGTGATGACGATCAGGCTGCGTCGGTCCATCCGGTCAGAAATCCAACCGATGGGATATTGCAGGATCACCGAACCGACAAAGAAGGCCGCCACAAAAAGTGAGATCTGCGCGACGCTCAGCCCCGCCTCGGCGCCATAAACCGCCGCCATGCCGAACTGGGCCGAGAAGACGCCGCCCAGAAGGAACATGCCGACGCAGCCGAGCGGCGAAGTCTCCATCAGGGTGCTCAGGCTCATTGGTTTGGTGGTGCCGAAGGGCGGTGTGGGGCTGATCGACAAAAGGATCGGCGTGACCGCGATGCTCACCAAGACCGAAGGAATGACAAAGAGCACGAAACCCGAAGGGTCAGCCGTCAGCAGCAGCGCTTGGGCGATAACGATGCCGAGAGTTTGGACGATCATATAGGCCGAAAGCGCCTGCCCCCGGTTCTCGTTCGTGGCGGCATTGTTGAGCCAGCTTTCGGCGGTGACATAGACAGCGGAAAAGCAAAAACCGATGAGCACCCGGCCCAGCGACCAAACGATGGTGTTGGGGAATGTCGGGTAGAGGATCATCACCGCCGAGATCAGTGACGCCAACGCCGCGAAAACCCGCACGTGGCCCACTCGCCGGATCATCCCCGGCGCCATCCGCGACCCGCCCAAGAAACCGACGAAGTAAGCCGACATGACGATCGACATTTGCAGGGTCGAGAAACCTTCGATGCCGCCGCGGATACCCAGCAATGTGCCCTGCATGCCGTTGCCGACCATCAAAAGGCACATGCCCAGCAAAAGCGCCCATGCGCTTGAAACCACTTGAATCATCAGTCAATTCCTTGTTCGCTCAAGCCCTCCCATGGACGGCAATCGCAGGCTAGTCACCCCCTAGTGCGACATTCAAGCGGGTTTTTGCGCCTCGGGCAGCAGAAGGGAAGAGTCCCCATAGGAGAAAAAGCGGTACCCCTCGCCGATGGCATGGGCATAGATGCCTTTCACCCGCTGCACCCCCATGAGGGCCGAGACCAGCATCATCAGCGTGGATTTGGGCAGGTGGAAATTCGTCATCAGCCCGTCGGTGACGTTGAACTGGAACCCGGGCGTAATGAAAATATCGGTATCCCCTTCCCAGGCAGTGATCTCACCATCGCGGGCCGCCGTCTCGATCAGGCGCAGGGCGGTGGTGCCCACGGGGATCACGCGCCCTCCGCCGGCGCGGGTGGCGGCAATCTCTTCGGCGGCCTTTGCGCTGACCCGGCCCCATTCGGCGTGCATCTTGTGTTCCGAAATGTCGTCGACCTTGACCGGCAGGAAGGTGCCCGCGCCGACATGCAGGGTGACATGGCTAAAGGTGACACCCTTCGCGGCCAGCGCTTCGAGCAGCGCCTCGTCGAAATGTAGCGAGGCCGTGGGCGCCGCGACCGCGCCCGCGTGGCGGGCAAAAACGGTCTGGTAGTCTGTCATGTCCTGCGCATCAGCGGGGCGTTTGGCGGCGATATAGGGCGGCAGCGGCATCGCGCCCGCCGCATTGAGCGCCGCGTCGAAGTCATCGCCCGCGCAGTTGAACCGCAGATGCCCCTGCCCGTCTTCCACCGCTTCCAGCGTGGCGCGCAGATCATCGGAGAAGATGACTTCTTCGCCGATTTTCAGCTTGCGCAGCGGTTTGATCAGCGCCGACCATGTGCCATCGCCGCGCGGCTCCAGCAGGGTGACCTCGATCTTGGCCTGCACCGCCCCTTGGGCCGAGGCGCGGTGGCGGATACCGCTCAGCCGCGCGGGGATCACGCGGGTGTCGTTCAGCACCAGTCGGTCGCCGGGGCGCAGCCAGTCGGTCAGGTCGGTCACGCGCCGGTCGTGCAGAGCGTCGCCCTCGGCCACCAGCAACCGCGCAGAGGAGCGCGGGTTGGCAGGACGGGTGGCGATCAGGGTCTCAGGCAGATCGAAATCGAAATCGGATAGCTTCATCGGCGCGGCTCCGGGTCTGGCGGCAGGGTCGCCCCGGCGCTTAGCGTTCCTCCGGCACCCGGGCAACCGGATTCGCCTGGCCCTGCACCTGTGGCGGCTGGGGCGGCGGGCGGCGGAACAGCTCGCGGAACATGCCAGGGGTGAGCGCCGAGAGCGGGTTGACCGAAACGCTGGGGTCTTTCGCGGCCCCCGTGAGCCGGTAGTTGAACCCTATCAACCCCTCGCCCTTGCGGGTGAAAAGCGACCCGATCCCGTTGAACATATAGACCGGAGAGATCACCCCTTGCATGTCGATCAAACCGCTGTCGAGCGCATAGACCCCATCCATCGACAGACCCAAGGAAGCGCCCACGGCGCTGGCCTCGGTCAGGGTCAGGCGGTTCGGGGTCAGGCGAAAGTTTGCCTCCACATCGTCAAAGTAAATCCCGTCGCCGTTGAGTTCGTTGATCAGCCCCACGACCGAGATGGCATTGACCAGCGCCGCGATCCCCGGCGCGTCGCGAATGGCGACATCGCTGACCGTGAGCTGCCCGTCAAAGGCGCCGCCCGAGCCCACGGGCAGAAGGGTGAGCGACAGGTTGCCCCCGACCACTTGTTTCACCAACCCGGCCGAGCGCAGAACCCCGCCGGCGTCGTCCGAGACCACCCGCACCGCGCTGCGTCCCGCTTGGGGCAGCACCCGCCCCTGCACCGGCGTGCCGCCATTGAGCCGGGCAGTAAAGGCGCCATCCATCCCCTTGGTGGTGTCGAATGTGCCCGACAGATCGGTCAGGTAAATCGTGTCGGTGATCTGCAACCGGTCGAGCGCCACGCGCATCGGCGGACCGGCTTGGCCCCCGGCCCCGCCGAACTCGGCCCGGCGCATATCAAGCGTGCCGCCGCCTAGCACCACTTGCACCGGCTCGCCCTTGCCCCGCCCGATCAGTTGCAGCGGGATATCCAGCCAATCACCGCGCCGCAGCCGGTCGATCCGCACCCGGTCCAGCGCACCGCCGGGTTTTAGGTCGATGGAGCCCGCCACCCGGAGCCCCGGCGCGTTCAGTTGGAAGGCGTCGATATTCGGCGTCTCGCCCAAACGCCCCGCCAGTCGGAGTTCGCCCTTCGTTTTCGTCGCCTTGCTCCACGACAGTTGCGGGACCGAGACGCCCAAGCCCGCCAAATCGCTTTGCAAGGTGAAGCGCGGCGCGTCGCCCTTCTTGAGGTCCACGACCAGCCGCCCGCGCCCCTCCCCGCGCAGGCTCCCGGGGGGCAGTGCCACGCCAAAGGCTTCGAGCCCCGCCGGGGTCAGCGCCACCTGCGCGGTCAGGCGGCTTTCGTCCGAACCGGGGCCGATCGCCTGCGACCATTCCCCGTCGAAGCCCACCCCGTCGATACGCCCTGCGCCGCCGATGGTGATGCGGTCATTGTCGGCGGTGATGGACAGTTTGCTGGCCTGAAGGCTGCGGTCTTTGACCAGCGTATCGGTCGAGAGCGCCAGCAGGTCCCCCGCGAAGTGATAGCGCACATCTTCGGGCTTGCCGCCCTTTTTCAACGGCAGCGCCAGCGTGCCTTTCAGCACCGCCTCCCCATCCGCAAGCGTCACGGGCAACCCGGCCTTATCCATCACCCGCATCGGCGGCTGGTTGAGCAGCGACAGCGCCGCGGTCAGGGTGGAGCGCGTGTTGAGCCGGATCACCGAGGGGCTGCCGTCTTTCACCCGCACATCGGGAATGATGAAGGACGACCCATCCAGCGTCACCGCCCCGCCCTGCGGCGCGATCACCTCGCCCGCGTCCACCGTGACGACAAGGCGGTTGTCGAGCAGGCTCATATGGCCGCTGCCATCGGTGATATGCGGCAGGGTTTTGAGAAACCGCACCTCGGCCCCGGCATAGTCGAAGGCGACATAGGTCTGCGGTGCCTGCCCCGGCGCCATGCGCAGCGCCAGATCGAGGTTGCGCATCCGGCCCGCGTAAAGGTTCTCGTCCAGCCATTTGCGGGTCTTGGGCTTCACCCCCTCGGGCCAAAGCGCCAGCAGGCGTTCGGGGCTGAGCCGATCCATCCGCCCATCGAGGGACAGGTTCCAGCCCTCAGGCTCGGCCACCAGCGCACCGTCAAGGCGCAGGGTGCGGCCCTGATCGCTGATTTCCAGACGGCCCAGCTTCAGGCGAAACGGGTCGAGGCTGAGTTCGAAGTCGATATCCGCCTGATCCAGGGCCACCGTCTCGGGGTAAACCTCCGCCGGATTGGCCCGCAGATCGCGTAGGGAAAACTGCCCCACCATCCGCCCCGGAATGCCGCCCGTGACATCGCCCAGTTGCGAGGTTCCGGTGATATTGCCCGAGACCCAAGGGCTGTCGAGTGACATCTCGTCAAAGCGCAGCAATTGCCGCGCGGGGTTGTAGCTGAAATAGCTCTGCGCCCCGTCGAAGGGGATCGGTTTGGTCTGCGGATTGGGCTGCAACACCCCTTTGCCAATCTGCAAAGAAGCATTGATCGGCGCGAAACGCCCTGCGCTGTCGATGCCGCTGCGCACCGCGCCCGAGATATTGGTCCGCAACACCTCAAGCCACGAAAAGGCAGGCCCCTGCGCCGCGATGTCGCGCGCGTCGACCCCGTCGAAGGTTACGCCAAAGGTCGCCGCATTGTCCCCGATCCGGCTGCTGTAGTTCGCGGTGAGCGTGGCCACCCCCGCGCCCCCGCTGAGCACCGCGAGGTCCGCCGAGAGGTCAAGCGCATCGCCGTCGCGCGACAGGCGCAGCCGCCCGCCATCCCCGGTCCAGGCACGGCCCGCGCGGGCATCCTCGAACCGCAGTGTCAGCGCGCGCAGCTCGACCGAGCGGAGGGCGGAAAGCGCGGGGGCGGCCAGCACCTCGTCGATCTGGCCGATGAGTTGCGGCAGGGTCGCCGCCTCCCGCTCGGGCGGAGCGATCCCGGCCCCGGCGCTCAGGCTCACCCGGCCATCCGCCCCGCGGCGCAGGTTGGCCACCACGCCCGAAAGCGAAATCGCCCGGGGCTGCGCCACACCGCGCAGCAGGGACCGCATCGACAGGCTGGCCTTGAACTCATTGAAACTGACGATCTCATCGCCCTCGGGCGTGGTGACAAAGATGTCTTGCAAACGCACGCGGGGGCGCCATCCCTCATCAACGACGAATTCCATCGCGCCGAACTCCACCCGCGCCTGCGGCAATGCGTTCGCGATCCGGGCCTCGATCCGTGTCTGTACCCAAAGCGGCGCCGGGATCGGACGCCCGGTGAAATAGACCGCCGCCCCGGTGGCCAGCGCCGCCAAGAGCACCAGCACCAAGGCCGAGACGATGCCCGCGCGGCGGCGCGACCGGCGGCGCGGCGGCCCTTGGCCATCTGGCGCAGGGGGGCTGGAAGGGGACGGGTCGCGCATCGGGCTCCGTTTCGAACAGGGCGGCTTTCTGGGCCGGCTTTGACGTTGTCAAATCAGATGCAGTATGACAGCCCTGAACGACCCTTCACAAGCCAAAGGAACCGCCCCATGTCGCAGATCGGACCCCAGCCCGGCCAACCGGCCCCGGATTTCACCCTTCCCGTGACCGGCGGTGGCGAGATCACGCTGTCTGCCTTACGCGGCGCGCAGGTGGTGCTGTTCTTCTACCCGCGCGACGACACGCCCGGCTGCACCAAGGAATCGATCGGCTTTTCCGAGCGCTTGCCCGAGTTCGCCGAGGCAGGCGTGCAGGTCTTTGGCATCTCGCGCGACAGCATGGACAAACACGACAAATTCGCTGCCAAACACGCGCTGACGGTGCCGCTTTTGTCAGACACCGAAGGCGCGGTGACCGAAGCCTATGAGGTCTGGGTCGAGAAAAACATGTACGGCAAGAAATCCATGGGCATCGAACGCGCAACCTATCTGATCGACGCAGATGGCAAAATCGCGCAGGTCTGGCGCAAGGTGAAGGTGCCCGGCCATGTGGATGCCGTGCTCGATGGGGTTCGCGGCGCATGATGCCGCTGGCGGAAATGGCCGAGGCGGTGCTGCGCACGGCGGATGGGCGCGAGAAGACGGCGCTGTCGCGGAAATACGCGGCGCAGTGGTTCTCGGCCCGAGAGGCCGGTGAGCGCCCCGAGGTGGGCCGCGCCGACCCGCCGCTGCACCCTGCCCGGCCCGCACAGCCCGAGCTGCTCTCACCGCGCCACGTCCCGCGCCGCCGCCCCGGCACGCCTGAAGGCCGCGCGGCTCTGCTTCATGCCGTGGCGCATATCGAGTTGAACGCGGTCGATCTGCATTGGGATGTGATCGCCCGTTTCTCTCATGTGCCCCTGCCCTTGGGCTTTTATGACGATTGGGTCAAAGCGGCGGATGACGAATCCAAACATTTCAATCTGATGTGCGACTGTCTTGAGGAAATGGGCAGCTACTATGGCGCCCTGCCCGCCCATGCCGGCATGTGGCGCGCCGCCGAAGACACGGTGGACGATCTGATGGGCCGCCTTGCCGTAGTGCCGATGGTGCTGGAGGCGCGCGGCCTTGATGTGACCCCCGGCATGATCGAGATTTTCCGCAAGGCGAAGGCCGACAGCGCCGTGGCGGCACTTGAGACGATCTATGCCGAAGAAGTCGCCCACGTAGCCTATGGCAGCAAGTGGTTCCACTTCCTCTGTGGCCGCCATGACGACGACCCAAAGGACCGTTTTCATGCCCTCGTGCGCAAATATTTCCACGGCGATCTCAAGCCGCCCTTCAACGAGGAAAAGCGCGCCGAGGCGGGAATCCCACCAGATTTCTACTGGCCCCTGACGGCGGATGGCGGGCCTAGCTGATCAGGATCTGACGCAGCAAGTGCTTGGTATCGGCGGATTTTTGCCAATGACAAAGCGCTTTTTCAGGCGA
The DNA here is from genome assembly GCF_043556915.1 of Sulfitobacter sp. 1A15299. Taxonomy (NCBI): domain Bacteria; kingdom Pseudomonadati; phylum Pseudomonadota; class Alphaproteobacteria; order Rhodobacterales; family Roseobacteraceae; genus Sulfitobacter; species Sulfitobacter sp. 1A15299. The sequence continues at coordinate 8,155 of NZ_JBIFFJ010000030.1, forward strand.
ATGGGGGAATGCCGCGCAGCCGCGGGTCAATAGGCTTGCCCCATTCGCGGGCACTGGCTATTGACGTTGGGCGCGAAGGGGCCGAGCCTCGCGCACCGACGGGACGGGACAAAGGACGACAACGTGCGCACACGGATTGCCATCAAGACGCATGCTCTGCTTGAGCAGTATTTTCCCGAACGCCGCGTCTTTTTGAAATCCGACAGCGACACACGTTTCATCCGCCTGCGGCCCGGCACCCAGATCATCGGGCTGGCGGGATCGGCGTTTCTGGTTTCTTGGGCCATCATCGCCACCGCCATTATTTTGATGGACAGTATTGGCTCGGGCAATTTCCGCGAGCAGGCCAAACGCGACCAGCGGACCTATCAGGCCCGGCTGAACGAGCTTTCCGCGCAGCGCGATCTGCGCGCCGAAGAGGCGCTTGCCGCCCAAGACCGTTTTAACGCCGCGCTGACGCAGATTTCCGTCATGCAGTCCGAACTGCTGGCTTCCGAGACCCGCCGCCGCGAATTGGAAACCGGGATCGAAGTGATCCAATCCACCCTGCGCGACACGATGAAAGACCGCCAGAAGGCCCGGCTGAAACTGGCCGAACTGGAAGGCAGCCTTGAGAATGGCGAGGCGGGCAGCCTGCGCGCCGACGCCGATCAGGCGCCAGTCGATTTCCTTGCCCAAGCCCTTGCCCGGACCGCGGCGGAGCGTGACAAAGTCGTGGTCGACGCGCAGGATGCGCTGCTGCAAGCCGATGAGATGGCCCAAGAGATTGCCCTGATGCGCGATCAGAACGACGCAATCTTCCGCCAGCTTGAAGAAGCAATGAGCGTCTCCGTCGCCCCGCTCGACAAGATGTTCCGCAGCGCGGGCATGCCGACCGACCGCATCCTCGCCACCGTGCGCCGGGGCTATTCGGGCCAAGGCGGGCCGATGACGCCGCTGTCCTTCACCACCCGCGGCGAGGAGCTGAGCCCCGACACGCTGCGCGCGAACAAATTGCTGGGGCAGATGGACCGGCTGAACCTCTATCGCATTGCCGCCGAAAAGGCCCCCTTCGCCAACCCGGTCAAAAACGCTTTCCGCTTCACCAGCCAGTTCGGCTATCGCCGTGACCCCAAGACCGGCGGCCGCCGGATGCACAAGGGCGTCGACTTTGCCGCCGGGATGGGCACGCCGCTTTATGCGACCGCCGATGGCGTGGTGATTCATGCAGGCTGGTCTTCGGGCTATGGCCGTCTGGTCAAGATCCAGCATGAGTTCGGCATCGAGACCCGTTATGCCCATATGTCCAAGCTGCGCGTGAAAGTTGGTCAAAGAGTCTCGCGCGGGCAGCATATTGGTGATATGGGAGCATCAGGACGGGTCACCGGTGTCCATCTCCACTATGAAGTCCGCGTAGGTGGCAAGGCTGTTAACCCCATGATCTATATCAAGGCTGCAAACGATGTTTTCTAAAAGCAAAATCAACGATCCCGCCCCTCAGGATGCAGATGTGTCCAAACCGGCACCTTCCGGTGCATCCTCGGCCCCCGCGCCCTCCAAGCAGAGCGAATTCAAGGCCAGCGCCCCCAAGGCAAAGCCGCCCGCATCCGTTCTGTCTTCGGACCTGCATGTGACCGGCAACATGAAAACGACAGGCGACGTTCAAGTTGAAGGCACCGTCGAAGGCGATATCCGCGCACATTTGCTGACCATCGGTGAGACGGCGACAATCAAGGGCGAAGTGGTTGCCGATGACGTGGTCATCAATGGCCGCATCGTGGGCCGCGTGCGTGGCCTCAAGGTACGTCTGACATCGACCGCGCGGGTCGAGGGCGACATCATCCACAAGACCATCGCGATCGAATCCGGCGCGCATTTCGAAGGCTCTGTGCAGCGTCAGGACGACCCGCTGAACCCCGGCGCGAAATCCGCACCGGCGCAAAAGCCGAACCCCGCGTCCTAAGACCGCGGTCGCAAGAGACATCGGCGGGCGTCGCGGGCAACCGCGGCGCCCGTTCGCTTTTGAAGCTATCGCGCGGTCAGCGGCCCAGCATCCAGATGCCGTCGGGCCAGAAGGCATCGAAGGCAAAGGCGAACATCACATCATGCGGCAGGTCACGGCCCGCGCCGTCGCGCACCCTGATGCTGCCCACGTCGCGCCCCTGCCCAATCGCGCTGCTGTCCAGCGCCGAGGCTTGCCCGGGCTGCCAAGAGATCGTCACCCCCGACTCGCGCACCTCGCCTGCCTCCGCCAGACGTTTCAGCCGCCAAGCGCGCTCCCCCACCCGCACCACACGCTCCAAAGGCGCGATGCCATGCGGTGGCTGGCGACCGTCATAGAGGAAGGGCTTGGCCGATGAATCATAGCCCCGGTAAGGGTTGCGCCCGTAGGCGCGGTTGTAGGACGGCTCGGCCATCACCAGCCCGTCGGGGTTGCGGGCGGTGAAGTCGGCCCAGCTTTCCAGCCAGCTCGGCAGGTGGCGCAACTCGGTGCCGGTGAGCGTGCCGACGATGGCGCGCCCCTCGGCCTGCTGCCACCAGCTTTCCGTCTGGCGGTCGTACATCACCATGTCGGAATGGCGCAGCTTGCCCGAGACGCCAAAGTCGAGCACCCGGCCCCCGACCCGCCGGTCGAAGACCAGCGCAGAATTGCACAGCGGGCAGAAGGTCACGGCGATTGGCCGGCCGTTCACGCTGTCGTTCACGATCTCATGCCATGTCAGGTAGCGGATCGGATAGGCGCGCGGCTTGGCGCCCTCGATCTCCACCGTGATGACCGGCTCGCGCGGGGCGATGCGGGTCTCGGAGGACGCGGGCAGGAACTGCGCCGACTCCAGCGCCGGGATGCCGTCCTTCGGCGGCCCGCCCGAAATGATTTCGGACCAGTCGGAGATGCTTGTCTTGGAGAAATCGGTCTGCGGCCACTCGCCCTCCCAGCGGGCGGGGTCGGCGGCGGCGGTGCTGGCCCAGAGGCCGAGGATCAGGGCGGCGAGATGTTTCATGCCGCCAGCCTGACCCATGCGGGGGCGGGCAAGCAAGCCCACCCCACGCGATCCTGATCGGGCGTTACTCGGTCACCGTGACCGTTTTCATCACGTCCGGCGTACCGACGACGGCCCCGTTCGGGCCGGTGCCGCGCTTGATGGCGTCGACCACGTCCTGCCCCTCGGTCACCTTGCCGACAACGGTGTACTGACCGTCAAGGAAAGGTGCCTCGTCGAACATGATGAAGAACTGGCTGTTGGCGCTGTCCGGGCTCTGGCTGCGGGCCATGCCGACGACGCCCTTCTCATAGGCGATGTCCGAGAACTCGGCCTTCAGGTCAGGCTTGTCGGAGCCGCCCATGCCCGCGCGGGCGGTGTCGCCCTCGGCCCGGCCAAATTGCACGTCGCCGGTCTGGGCCATGAAGCCGTCGATCACGCGGTGAAAGACCACCCCGTCATAGGCGCCTTCTTCGGCCAGTGCGGTGATCTGCGCGACATGATTGGGCGCCACATCTTCGAGCAGGTCGATTCGAACGATGCCATTGGCCCCGCCCGCGACTTCGATCTCGAGCCCGGTGGCCATCGCCGCCGAGCCGAGGAACGCGAGAAACGCGCTGGTGCCTGCGATCTTACGCATCTGCAGCGACCTTGACCGAGATCATGCGGTCGGGGTTCGCAGGCGGCTCGCCCCGGGTGATCGCATCGACATGTTCCATGCCCGAGATGACCTGCCCGTAAACGGTGTATTGACCGTTCAGGAAGTCGTTGTCCTTGAAGTTGATGAAGAATTGGCTGTTGGCGCTGTCGGGGTTGGCCGAGCGGGCCGCACCGATGGTGCCGCGCGCATGGGGAACCTTGGAGAACTCCGCAGGCAGGTTCGGCAGGTCCGAGCCGCCGGTACCGGCCGCGCGCAGGTTGAAGTTGTCTTCCATATTGCCATTGGCCACGTCGCCGGTCTGGGCCATGAAGCCTTCGATCACGCGGTGGAAAGCGACGTTGTCGTATTTCCCGGCGCGGGCCAGTTCCTTCATCCGCTCCACATGTTTGGGCGCAAGGTCGGGCATCAACTCGATGGTGACGGTGCCGTCCTTCAGCTCCATCAGGATGGTGTTCTCGGGGTCTTTGATCTCGGCCATGGGGCAATCCTTTGGTTTGTCTTTGCCAGATACCTAAGGAGCTTGGCCGCGATTGCCAAGCCGCGCATTGACCTGAGGCCAGATAACAGCAAAACACAGCGCAAGAGACTGGATTGGGAGAAGACCGATGGGCTGGAAATCACTGGACGATATGGAACTGGACGGCAAGCGCGTGCTCTTGCGCGTCGATATCAACGTGCCGGTCGAAGAGGGCCGCGTCACCGATGCCACGCGGATCGAGCGGATCGTGCCCACGGTGAACGACATCCTGTCGCGCGGCGGCAAGGTGACGCTGCTGGCGCATTTCGGACGCCCCAAGGGCAAGGTGGTCGAGGAGATGAGCCTGCGCCAAGTCCTCCCCGCGCTGGAAAAGGCACTGGGCCGGGATGTGGCATTCCTGCCATCGCTCGATGCCGCAGGCAACGCGCAGGCCGATCTGCAACTCATGGAAAACATCCGCTTCTACCCCGGTGAAGAAGCCAATGACGAAGGTTTCGCCCGCCAATTGGCCGCGCTCGGCGATATCTACTGCAACGATGCTTTCTCTGCCGCACATCGCGCCCATGCCTCGACCGAGGCGCTGGCGCGGCTACTGCCCGCCTGCGCGGGCCGTTTGATGCAGGCGGAACTCTCGGCGCTGGAGGCGGCACTGGCCAAGCCCGAGCGCCCGGTGGGCGCGGTCGTAGGCGGGGCCAAAGTCTCGACCAAGATCGCGCTTTTGGAAAACCTCGTGAACCGGCTGGACGTTTTGGTCATCGGCGGCGGCATGGCGAACACCTTCCTTGCCGCACTCGGGGCCGATCTGGGCAAATCGCTGGAAGAGCCGGACTATTACGACACGGCCAAGGACATCATGGCGCAGGCCGAGAAGGCGGGCTGCCGGGTCATCCTGCCGGTCGACGGTCTGGTCGCGCGGGAGTTCGCCAAGGGTGCGGCCCATGAGGTGGCCTCGCTTGGCCCCGATGCGAAGCTCGCGAAAGATCAGATGGTGCTCGACGCGGGCCCCAAGACCGTCGCACAGGTCGAAACGGCCTTCGCCGAGCTGCGCACCCTTATCTGGAACGGCCCCATGGGCGCCTTTGAAATTCCGCCCTTCGACACCGCCACCGTCGCCGCCGCTCGGGCTGCGGCCGCCAAGACCCGCGACGGCACGCTGATCTCCGTCGCCGGGGGCGGTGACACGGTCGCGGCGCTGAACCAAGCGGGCGTGGCGGATGATTTCACCTATATTTCCACCGCCGGGGGCGCCTTCCTTGAGTGGATGGAGGGCAAGACCCTGCCCGGCGTCGCCGCATTGGACGCATCGGCTGGGTAAAAAGGCGATTTACCGCTAAAAACAACGGGTTTCCCGCAATTGTGGGATTCCCATGACGAATCGCCTGTGCCATACTGATGTCACGTCCGCCAAGAGACGCAGAGGCAGTACCATGACACGCAACACCCGACCGGCTTTCGGCACATTGCTGTTCTTCGCAATCGCTTTCGCGCTGAGCCTGTATTTCACCTTTGCCGCCGTGCAGGGGGATTTCGGCCTGTTCCGCCGGACCGAGATTGTGGCCGAGAACCAAAAGCTGAGCGACCGTCTGGCCGAGGTCCGCGCCGAGGTGGCCCGGATGGAGAACCTCACCCGCCGCCTGTCGGACGACTATCTCGACCTCGATCTTCTGGACGAACGCGCGCGCAAGGTGCTGGGCATGGTCCGCACCGATGAGATCGTCATTCGCTGAGGTTCCCCGGCGCATCGTCTATCGGCCCCTGCCCCGCGCCTGCGGCCTTGCAATCATGCGAAATCTCTGGCCTCCTTCCCCTTGTCAGCCGTGGTGCGCGCACCACGTCACAAAGTCTCTCGCAATCCACTTTGGAATGCGTTAGGGAATAGTTTAACGCTAAACTACTTTTGGCACCTGACCAAAGCCAACGGAGGAGACGCCCATGGCCGCGAGGAAATCGAGCAAGAAACCCAATGTCTCGGCGGAGGAGCTGACCAGCTACTACCGCGACATGCTGCTGATCCGGCGGTTTGAAGAGAAAGCCGGACAGCTTTACGGCATGGGGCTGATCGGGGGGTTCTGTCACCTCTATATCGGACAAGAAGCGGTCGTTGTTGGCCTTGAGGCCGCGGCCGAGGAAGGCGACAAGCGCATCACCTCCTACCGCGATCACGGCCATATGCTGGCCTGCGGCATGGACCCCAATGGCGTCATGGCCGAGCTGACGGGGCGCGAGGGCGGCTATTCCAAGGGCAAGGGCGGCTCGATGCATATGTTCTCGAAAGAGAAGCATTTCTACGGCGGCCACGGCATCGTCGCGGCACAGGTGCCGCTTGGCGCGGGGCTGGCCTTTGCCGATCAATACAAGGGCAACGGGCGCGTCACCTTCACCTATTTCGGCGATGGTGCGGCGAACCAGGGCCAAGTCTACGAGACCTTCAACATGGCTGCCCTATGGAAACTGCCGGTGATCTTTGTCATCGAGAACAACCAATACGCCATGGGCACCTCGCAGCAGCGCTCGACCTCCTCGGCCGAGATCTGGGAGCGCGGCCGCGCCTTCGGCATCCCCGGTGAGGCGGTCGACGGCATGGATGTGCTGGCGGTCAAGGAAGCCGGTCAAAAGGCCGTGGCACACGCCCGCAAGGACGGCCCCTATATTCTGGAGATCAAGACCTACCGCTACCGCGGCCACTCCATGTCCGATCCCGCGAAATACCGCACCCGCGAAGAAGTCCAGAAAATGCGCGACGAACGCGACCCGATCGAGGCCGTGCGCAGCCTCCTTCTCGAGGGCAACCACACGAGCGAGGAAGATCTCAAGGCCATCGACAAGGAGATCAAGAAGATCGTGAACGAAAGCGCCGATTTCGCCAAGGAAAGCCCGGAGCCCGATCTCGACGAGCTCTGGACCGACATCTACGCAACCGAAGTTCCGCAGGAGGCCTGAAGCAATGGCAACCGAAATTCTCATGCCCGCCCTCAGCCCCACCATGGAAGAAGGCACGCTGGCGAAATGGCTGGTCAAGGAAGGCGACGAAGTCTCCTCCGGTGACATTCTGGCCGAGATCGAGACCGACAAGGCCACGATGGAATTCGAGGCCGTGGACGAAGGCACCATCGGCAAGATCCTCATCGCCGAAGGCACCGAGGGCGTGAAGGTCAATACCGCCATCGCCGTGCTGCTCGAAGAGGGCGAAAGCGCCGACGACATCGACACGGCGAAATCCGCCCCCGCCGAGGATAAGGACGAAGAGGCCAAGCCCGCACAGGCCAAATCCTCGGACGATGACCGCGAAACGCCTGCCGAAGGCAAGAAACAGCCCGAGCCCGACACCAGCCCCGATTGGCCCGAGGGCACCGAGATGAAGCAACAGACCGTCCGCGAAGCGCTGCGCGACGCCATGGCCGAGGAAATGCGCCGCGACGAGAACGTCTTCCTTATGGGCGAGGAAGTCGCCGAGTACCAAGGCGCCTACAAAATTTCCCAAGGTCTGCTGGACGAATTCGGCGCCAAGCGCGTGATCGACACGCCGATCACCGAACATGGCTTTGCCGGCATCGGCGTCGGCGCGGCCTTCGGCGGCCTGCGCCCCATTGTCGAGTTCATGACCTTCAACTTCGCCATGCAGGCGATGGACCAGATCATCAACTCCGCGGCCAAGACGCTTTACATGTCCGGCGGCCAGATGGGCGCCCCCATGGTCTTCCGCGGCCCCAACGGTGCGGCGGCCCGCGTCGGTGCCCAGCACTCCCAGGACTACGCCGCCTGGTTTATGCAGATCCCCGGCCTCAAGGTCGCGATGCCCTATTCGGCCTCCGACTACAAAGGCCTGATGAAAACCGCAATCCGCGACCCCAACCCGGTGATCTTCCTCGAGAACGAGATCCTCTACGGCCGCAGCTTCGATGTGCCCGACATCGAGGATTACACCGTCCCCTTCGGCAAGGCCCGGATCTGGCGCGAGGGCGCGGATGTCACCATTGTGAGCTTCGGCATCGGCATGACCTATGCCCTCGAAGCGGCCGAGAAACTGGCCGAGGACGGTATCGAGGCCGAGGTCATCGACCTGCGCACCCTGCGCCCGATGGATACCGAGACGGTGCTGAAATCGGTGATGAAGACCAACCGCTGCGTCACTGTCGAAGAAGGCTGGCCGCAGGGCTCCGTCGGCGGCTACATCAGCGGCGTGATCATGCAGGAGGCGTTTGACTACCTCGACGCCCCGGTCATCACCTGCACCGGCAAGGACGTGCCAATGCCCTATGCCGCCAACCTCGAGAAACACGCGCTGGTCACCACCGACGAGGTGATTGAGGCCGTGCGCAAAGTCACCTACCGGTAAGGAGCGGATCATGCCCACAGAAATTCTCATGCCCGCCCTTTCGCCCACGATGGAGGAAGGCACGCTCGCCAAATGGCTGGTCAAGGAGGGTGACGAGGTCGCCTCGGGCGACATCCTCGCCGAGATCGAGACCGACAAGGCCACGATGGAGTTCGAAGCCGTCGACGAAGGCACCATCGGCAAAATCTTGATCGAGGAAGGCAGCGAAGGCGTGAAGGTGAACACCCCCATCGCTGTGCTGCTCGAAGACGGCGAAAGCGCCGACGATATCGCGGCATCCTCCGCCCCGGCCAAGGAAGAAAAGCCGCAGGCCGAGGAAGCGCCCAAAGCAGCCGAAGCTGAGACGCCCGAAGCCGGCTATGGCCGCGGTGCGACGGAGGCGAATGACAGGCCGACCAAGAGTGACGCCAAAGCCCCCGCCGCGCCCAAGGACGACAAGGGCGGGCGCATCTTCGCCTCCCCCCTCGCGCGCCGGATCGCGGCGGACAGGGGTCTCGACCTCGCCCAGATCGAAGGCAGCGGCCCGCGTGGCCGGATCGTCAAAGCCGATGTGGAAAGCGCCCAGCCAACGGCTGCCAAGGCTGACAGCCCCGCCGCCACCAAAGACGCCGCGCCGGTGACACAGCCTGCCCCCGCTGGCCCCTCCTCCGATGCCGTGCGCAAGATGTACGAGGACCGAGAGGTCGAAGAGGTCAAGCTCGACGGGATGCGCAAGACCATTGCGGCGCGCCTCACCGAGGCCAAGCAGACGGTGCCGCATTTCTACCTGCGCCGCGACATCCAGATCGACGCGCTGCTGTCTTTCCGCAGCGATCTGAACAAGCAGCTCGAAGCCCGCGGTGTGAAACTCTCGGTCAACGATTTCATCATCAAGGCCTGTGCTCTGGCGCTGCAATCGGTGCCCGATGCCAATGCTGTCTGGGCCGGGGATCGCATCCTGAAGCTGAAGCCCTCGGACGTGGCCGTGGCCGTGGCCATCGAAGGCGGCCTCTTCACACCGGTCTTGCAGGACGCCGACACCAAGTCGCTCTCGACCCTCTCGGCGCAGATGAAAGACCTCGCCACCCGCGCCCGCGACCGCAAGCTCGCCCCGCATGAGTATCAGGGCGGCAGCTTTGCCATCTCGAACTTGGGCATGTTCGGGATCGACAACTTCGACGCGGTCATCAACCCGCCGCATGGCGCAATCCTCGCCGTGGGGGCTGGTGTTAAAAAACCGATCATCGGCAAGGATGGTGAAATCACGGCGGCGACAGTGATGTCCGTGACCCTCTCGGTCGATCACCGCGTGATCGACGGGGCGCTCGGTGCGCAGCTGTTGAACGCGATCGTCGAGAACCTTGAAAATCCGATGATCATGCTGGCCTGAGGGCTGCACCATTCAAACGAAGAAAGCCGGGGCATGCCCCGGCTTTTTATTGCGATACCGCCTCTGTGCCTATTCGGCGTCCGGCCCAAAAAGATGGTTCATCGACATCGACGGCTGATCGCAGCCCGCCTCCCCAACGATCCGCGCCGGGATTCCGGCAACGGTCTTGCAGGCCGGCACCGGCTCCAGCACAACCGACCCCGCCGCGATGCGGCTGCAATGGCCGATGGAGATATTGCCCAAAACCTTCGCGCCCGCGCCAATCAACACGCCATTGCCGATCTTGGGGTGACGGTCCTCTTCCTCTTTGCCAGTGCCGCCAAGGGTTACCGAATGCAGCATCGAGACGTTGTCGCCCACCACCGCCGTCTCACCGATGACGATGGAATGCGCGTGGTCGATCATGATGCCCTTGCCCATCTTGGCCGCCGGGTGAATATCCACGCCGAAAATCTCGCTCACCCGCATCTGGATGAAATAGGCCAGATCGCGTTTGCCCTTGGTATAAAGGTGGTGACCCACACGGTAGGCCTGCACCGCCTGATAGCCTTTGAAATACAGAATCGGCTGCAACAGCCGGTGGCAGGCCGGGTCACGGTCATAGATCGCCACGAGATCGGCACGCGCTGCCGCGACGAGGTCCGGGTCTTCAGCATAGGCTTCTTCGACCATCTCACGCACGACCATCATCGACATCTCATTCGACGAAAGCTTGGCCGCGATGCGGTAGGAAAGCGCATTCTCGATGGACTTATGGTGTAGGATACAGGCATGCACAAAGCCGCCGATCAGCGGCTCGTCGCGCACGGCATCTTCGGCCTCTTGCTGAATCTGATCCCAGACCGGGTCCACTTTCGAGATATGTCTGCGTGTCTGCGCCATGGGACGGGCTCCTTCACTCTGCCGTAAGGGTAGCTCATGCAATAGCGTAGGGCCATTTGTAAATCCGCACATGCTCAAAATCGTGATAACGCGCGGGCCTATCCGGTGACGGTCAGCCCCGTAGCCGGCCCAGCCCCATAGCTGGCCGAGACCTGCGCCACCGTCACGTCAAACGCCCCACTGACGCCATCCGTTGCCCGTGCGGCAGTGCTGTAGGTCCAACGCGGCGCTTCCAGCAGCACCTCCCGCCGTTGCTCGTTGCCTTCGAAAACGCGTAAGAGATAGCGTTCACTCTCCTCACCTAGCGGCACCTCCGGCCCCTCCCAAGGGTCGCCGTCGATCCGCGTTCGGCGAATCCAGCCAAAGGTGATATCGCCATTGGCGCCAGCGTCGGCCCGCAGATGACAGGGGCTGTAGGGCCGTAGACCATTCCCGTCAAAGGCATGAACCTGATGCAGGTAAGAGGGGTCATCCACCGGTCGCCGCGCAGGCCCGATGCGGTAATGCTGTGCCACGCGGCGCAGATGCGGGCTCAGCTCGATCTGTTGCGGCGTTCCGTTCATCAGCACAAAGCGCGAGCCAGCGGGCCAAACCTCGGGAATCAACCCATCGCTGCCCGCCTGTCCGCGCAGACGGCCCGTCAGCCAATAGGTCATCGGGGCGACAAGCTGCACCTCTTGAAACTGGAACAACTCCCACCGGTCCGCGCTCCCATCCCCGATGGCGGCAAGGTTCGCCCCATTCAAAAGCGCCTCTCTGGTAACGGATTGAAGACTGCCGCTGGTCAGTTTGACCTCCAGCACCGGCCCCGCGTCGATCACCCCCGGCCGTGCCGCGCGCAGCGGCGTTTGGGTGACGCCCATGATCGACCGGTTCGCCACGATGGCGTTCAGCGCATAATCCGAATCCACGGCAGAACGGTAGACCGCGACAGACCCCGGCCACGGGGTCGCCGTCACCGCCAGATGCGGCGCATGGGGCACCTCGTCCCCGCGCAACAGCGGCAGGTCCATGAACTGCGGCAGAACCGGCAGCGGCGGGACGAAGGGGCGCAACGTTGCAAGCTCCTCTTCAAGCGGTGCGGGATCATAGACTTCGGGCTCAATCCGGACCGCGTCGATCAGCAACGAACCGGCCTGCTCCACCCGGTCGACGCGGTAGCGCCCCGGCCCCTCCGCCCCATCGCCCGGCAGTTCGATCACATCCCCCGCCCCGACAGCCATCTGCGACGGCGGCAACGCCAACCGCAGCGTCTCACGCGCGACGCGCGCTTCGGTCAGCCAACGTTCAGCCACCTGCCGCCCCTCGGCCCGGGTCAGGGCCATGTTAAGCTCGGTCCCGGTGACCGCATGGGTCGCCTCATCCGCCAGAACCGCCTCTTCGGCGATCGCGTCAAAATCCGCATCGGCCTGAATGAACCGCAGCCGCACACGGCCCGAAACTTCGGCCTCCGCCTCGCGCAACTGCTCGGTCAGCCCGCTCAGGTCGGGGTGAACCGCGAGGCGATCTAGGTCGAGGGGCAGCGCATCCGCCCCGTCGCGCATCTGAAACTGCAAAACCCCGTCGCGTTCGATTGCGTCGAACCCATAGCGCAGCATCAGCGGTTGCAAGGCGGTACGCGCCTCGCCAACCTCGGCCACCGTATAGCCGCGCACATAGCCGAACAGCGCCGAGGTATCGAAATGTACCACACCCGCCCGGCGGCAAATCTCCGCCACGACCGAGGCCAGCGACCGCGCCGAGGCGCGCCCGTTCAGCCAGTGGCCCCGGCTGTAATTCTCCCCATCGCTCCAGAGATCGACATTATTGGGAAAGAAGGGAAACGGCCGCGTGTCCCATGCCCAGACGAAAGCGTGGGTCATATCCAGCATCGGCGCGTCATATTCATCAGAGATCGGGTTATGCGCCGGATCGCGCCAGTAGTCCGAGATCGCGCGCAGGTATTGCATCTGCATCAGATCGTCCCGCGCGCCGGTGGAATAATGCGGCAATGCGCTTTCCGAGCTCTTCAAATCGAGGAACTTGTTGGGCTGGTTCGCCCCTTTGTCGATAGCCGCGCAGCCGTATTCCGTGAACCAGATCGGTTTCGACATCGGCTGCCATTCCGTTGGGGCCGCCTGCCGCTGCCCGCCAATACGCGGATGGTGATAATTCTCCCACCAGCGGCGCAGGTCTTTGTAGCGGTAGACCCAAGGCTCATCATGCGCGCCATCGGTGATCGGCGTGCGGATCTGCGCGTCGCGAGCCTCGGGCGAATGGTAGTACCAATCATAGCCCTCGCCGCCCTCGATGTTGGATTTCAAATAGCCTACATCGTAGATCGCGGGCCAGTTCTCGCCGTCCAGATGCCCCTCCTCATCGCGCCAATCGGACAGCGGCATGTAGTTGTCGATCCCGATGAAGTCGATCTGCGGATCGGCCCATAACGGATCGAGGTGAAAGAAGACATCGCCGCTGCCATCCTGCGGGTGATAGCCGAAATACTCTGACCAATCAGCGGCATAGCTGATCTTGACCTCTGGCCCCAACAAGGCGCGCACCTCTCCGGCCAAGGCCCGCAGCGCGGCCACGGCCGGGAAACTGTTCCCCGCCGCGCGTATCTGCGTCAGCCCGCGCATTTCCGAAGAGATGCAAAAGGCCTCGACCCCGCCTGCCGCGGCGCAGAGCGCGGCATAGTGCAAGATGAACCGCGACAGGGTCCATTCCTCGGGGCCACTGTAGACGACCGAGCCTTCGCCCACCGCGAAATTCGCAGCGGTGACGGTGCCGAAAAACGCGGCCACCTCGGCTTCTGCCGCCGCCGTACCATCCGGGCTGCCCGGTTGCCCCGGGGCCACCGAAAGCGTGATCCGCCCGCGCCACGGCAGGCGGGGCTGGTCCTCGGCATCGCTATAGGGGTCCGGCAGCCCGTTGCCTTCGGTCTGATCCATCAAGATGAACGGGTAGAACATCACCGCCTTGCCCGCCGCCTTTAGCGCGTGGATGGCCTCGACCACCGCCGCATCGGCTGGCGTGCCGCCGTAGATCGGGCGCGCGTCTTGCTGGGCGATCACCTCCGCCGTGCCACGCGTCACACCAGAAACCCGCCAAGGCATGTTCTCGCCGTCAATATCCGGGTCTTCGACCTTGGGGCGCAGGCGACAGTCGGCGCAGCGCAGATCGCCCCCAAACCACGACACAACGAGAGAGGCCGCTTCCAACCGTGGCAATTCCTCGGTCAAACTTTCCAAGGACACCGCGAAATCGGTCTTGGTGGCGGGCGAATTGACATTGGCGCTCCACCGGCTGCCGGGGCCGTCGGTGTAATGCACCGGCGTCGTCGCCAGCGCGTATTCCCCCGTGCCGGGGATCAAAGCGACCCCCTGAACACCATAGGCAGGCGCGTGTTCCCACCCCGGCGCCTGCGGCTGTTCGGGGCGCATCACCTCGAAAGAAAACTGCGGCACCCTGTTGCCGAATTGTGCAAGCGGGAGGTCTTCCATCACCACATAGGCCGTGCCGCGATAGGCGGGCACCCTGTCTGCGCCCTCGATCGCGGCGATGGTCGGGTCAGGCTGCTGGTCCGCCGCGCCCCGGTAAACGCGCATGTTCAGATCATTGGGGGCAATCTCCTCCCCATCCGCCCAGATGCGCCCGACACTGGTGATCTCCCCTTCACAAAGCGCGATGGCAAGGCTGACGGTATAGCTGTATTCGGTGGTCTTCGGCGACGGCGGGCCGCCCTTGCCGCCGCCACTGACTTGGGTGACCTCTTGGAACTGCGAGGCCCAAATCACATGCCCCGCCAGTCGCATCCGCCCGTATAGCTGCGCGATCGCCGCCCCCTCGCCCGAGCCTGTCAGGCGAAAGCGATCCACCTTACCGGTCTCGACCGCCTCCCCGCCTTGGCCAAGCAGGCGCTGATCCACCAATCGCCCAAGGCTCGCCCCCACCGCGCGGCCCACCGCGACCGAAGACAGCCCCGCCAGCGTGCCCCCGATGGAGCCGCCAACCGCCGCCCCCGCTGCCGAAAGAACAATCGTCGCCATCAGGAGACCTCCTCAGGAAATAGAAATCGCGCCACGACGCGCCGCTGCCATGGCGGGCTGAGCGGGCTTTCCAGCACCCCGTGCCGCGCATAGGCGTGGATGAAACTGGCGCTGGCCCCGACGCGGGCCTGCAGCCCAAGATGTTTTGCCACCGCGCCCTGCCGCATTCGGAAAAGCAACACGTCACCAGGGGCAGCATCGCCGCTGTCTTTCACCGCCATATGCCGCAAGGCCGCCGCCCAGAGCCGCTCCTCCCCCTGCGGCTCGGACCAATCCATCGAATAGGCCGGGACCGCCTCAGGCTCCGCGCCCAGCAACTCCCGCCAAAGCCCCCGGATCAGCCCGAGACAATCGCAGCCCGCCCCTTTCGTTGCGGCCTGATGCACATAGGGCGTCCCGATCCATCCGCGGGCGGCCTGCACCAAACCCTCCCCCGCCGCGCTCATCTGCGCGACCCGCCGCCGTTCGCACCGTCCGACCGGGGCACGGCCATCATCCAATCCTCCCCCGGCAAATCGGGAAAGCCGCGATAGTTCAGCAGGTTGTTGAACTTTAACCGACAGGTCTCCATCCGCTTGTCGCAGCCTGCGGTAAGCCGGACACGGGTGCCCGGCGCCACCGCGCCGCGGATCGGCTGCCAAAGTTCGATCACGCGCTCCCCGTCCTCATGGTAGTCACGTTTGACCATGCCCCAGAGCCCCGCCGCCGGCCCCTCCAGCACATCAAGCCGCCCCCGGGCGAACCAACCCTCCTCGTAGCCCGGAAAAGCGGCCCAACGGAAATACTGCGCCTTCGACACCGTCTCGACCGCGCGCGTCTCGGCATAGCCGGGCGCGGTGAGATCGAACCGGCACGCGCTATCCCCCAAGACCGCCGAACAGGGCTTTTGATAGACCCGCCCTAAGGGCCGGTTGAGCGGTTCCGTCAGCCCGCGCAACTCAGCGCGAAAGCTGCCTCCCGCGCGGTGCAACTCACCGATTGAGCCGCGAAATTGCAGCAGCCGCTGCGCGGGGTCCGCCCAGTTCACCAACCACGCCTGCACCTCGGCCCCATCAAAGCGCCCTTGTTCGATCTCATCCTCGCGGATCGCATCATCGCTAAGCGCGCCAAGCGCCTCTGTGTTATCAACCGAAAGCCCGCTGGTATGGGCCAGCGCCCGCGCGCTCAGCCCGGTATCGGCGCGAAAGGTGACCCCGTCGAACACCAGCGGCATGTCGTGGTCGGTAAAGGCAAACACCGCCCCATCCGCGCGCGTCACCTGCCAGCAATGGCAGAGCGTCGTCACGCCCTGCGCGATATGGGCGGCAAAATCCCTATCCAGCCCCGCCATCAAACCCGCACCTCGATCACCGGCACATCGGGCACCTGTCCGGCCTGAAAACTTTCGACCGAGACCAGAATGCAATCGGTGTCAAAGCGCACCGGCACGTCGAACTCGAAACCCGCGAAAATCTCGATCTCAGGGTCGGGCGGATGCGCAAAGGTGATGATCCCACTCTCGGCGTCGACCTCATATTCGACACCCTCGCGCAGCTCATCCTGCTCGAGCCCCACGCGCACCGTTCCCGCCACCGGTTTGGTGATCGGACGGCGATAGGATTGCGCGCCCGAGCGGTAAGTCTTGGTCAGTTGAAACGCCGCCCGGACCCCATCCCCATAGCCGATGCTCTGGTCATCGAAAGCCACCGGAAGCGCCATCTTACCCGACTTATAGTCGGCCCAATCCTTCCAGCGAAACCCGTACATCTGTCCCATACGCGCCTCGGAAAAGGCAATCAGCACCTGTAGATCGTCGATTGAGCGCATGCCCAACCCGGCATCGTAAACCCGCCGCGAATGGGCCAAAGGCGTGTTGCGCTCCTCATGGCCGTTGGCCAAGGTGACCACATCCGTCTGCCGCCGCGGCCCCCCGACAGAGCCAAAGCTCAACGACGGGGGAAATCTGACCTCGTGAAACTGCATGATCTACTCCTTTATCCGCCGCGTGGCCTATCGGTTGCGGTTGCCGGTGCTGAGGGCACGGCTCAACTGTGCGGCAATCTGGCTTTGGCTGCGCTGAAACCCCTGCACATCGGGGGTGGTGATGTTCATCACGATGGTCGTCGCGCCGCCGCCCATGCCGCGCACGCCCAGCTTGCCATCCGCCCCCCGCGCCAAGGGCATGATCGCCTCCGGCCCGGCCTCACCCATCAGCCCCGTGCCGCCGCGCATGGGAAAGGCCGTGGCCGAGGTCACCACACCGCCCTGCGCAAAGGGCATGACCTTACCTTGCGAGAAAGGCGCGCCATCGGCGAAGGGCAATATCCCCTCCACGATGCTGCCCACACCCTCGCTGATCAGCCCGCCGAAATGGTCCGTCACCGGGCGCATCGCGGCATTGTAGGTCGTGCGGATCATCGACTGCGCCAAGTCGCTCAGCGCGTCCGAGAGTTTGGCCCCGTCAAAGACCACCCCGTCGAAGGCCCGCCGCAACCCACGGCTCAGTCCTTTCTCAAGGGTCGCCACGTCTTTGCCCGTCGCGGCAAGCGCGCCGCGCATCCGCCTTAGCTCACCATCGAACCCGGCCACCAAGCTGCTGGTCTGCGCCAACGTCTCATTCAACCCCTCGGCGCGGCTCTCAAGGTTCTCAAAATCGTCAAAGTCAGCCATCACCGGCCCCTTTCGTCTCATCTGGATAGGCCGCCATCAGCGCGGCGAGACCGTCGCTTAGCAGCGGCGCGGGGCCGGACTTCGGCCCCAGCATCAACTGAAATTCCGCCGGCGTCAGCGCCCACAATTGGTCCGGCAGCAGCCCCAATCGCGACAGCCCCACCCGCAGCAACGCGGGCCAGTCAAAGCGGCGTGCCGCACTCACGCCTGCACCGTAAAGGCCCGCGCCAGCAATTCCGCCGCGGCCCGTGCCGCCGCCATCGGCCCACCCTCGATCTGCGCGTGCTCGAGCGTCGCGGCATCCATCTGCGCCCCGCCGCCGCGCAGCCCGGCCAGCAGCAGCGCCAAGACATCGCGGCTCGAAAAACGGTTCTCTG
>NZ_JBIFFJ010000031.1:0-25735 GCF_043556915.1 Sulfitobacter sp. 1A15299
GACCAGGTTGACGACGAAGAGCTGCTTGAGCTCGTCGAGATGGAAATCCGCGAACTGCTGTCCTCCTACGACTACCCGGGCGACGACATCCCCGTCGTGCCCGGCTCCGCTCTGGCGGCGATGGAAGGCCGTGACGAGAACATCGGCGAGAACGCGATCCGCAAGTTGATGGAAGAAGTTGACGCCTATATCCCGACACCTGAGCGTGCCGTGGACCAGCCCTTCCTGATGCCCGTCGAAGACGTCTTCTCGATCTCCGGTCGTGGTACCGTTGTGACCGGGCGTGTCGAGCGTGGCGTGATCAACGTGGGCGACGAAATCGAAATCGTCGGCATCCGCGACACCAAGAAAACCACCTGCACCGGCGTGGAAATGTTCCGCAAGCTGCTGGACCGTGGTGAAGCAGGCGACAACATCGGCGCCCTGCTGCGCGGCGTTGAGCGTGACGGCGTTGAGCGTGGTCAGGTTCTCTGCAAGCCCGGCTCCGTGACACCGCACACCAAGTTCGAAGCCGAGGCCTATATCCTCACCAAAGAGGAAGGTGGCCGTCACACGCCGTTCTTCGCGAACTACCGTCCGCAGTTCTACTTCCGTACAACTGACGTGACCGGCACCGTTCAGCTGGCAGAAGGCACCGAGATGGTCATGCCGGGCGACAACGTGTCCTTCGGCGTTGAGCTGATCGCACCGATCGCCATGGAAAACGGCCTGCGTTTCGCGATCCGCGAAGGTGGCCGGACTGTCGGCGCGGGCGTCGTTTCCAAAATCACCGATTGATCTTTGGATCGGGCCCGGTGGGCGGCAGTCGCTCCGCAGGAGCGATGAAACCCCACCCCCCGGCCTGATCGGGGACCACGGTTCGGATATTTGGAAGGCCGCGGTGTTTGCCGCGGCCTTTCGCGTTGGCAGGAGAGGGGGCTGCGGAGTGCGCCTGATACGGAGGGGACGGCGCGTTTTCCGGTTGTGATTGAACGCGGACGGGGGGCGCGGTCACGCCGGGGCGGCGTGACTTTGCGCACTGGTTCTAAAAACACGGGGGTTTTTAGAACCCTCTTGCCACTTGCTGTGATTCCCCCTATAGGACGCCCATCGAACCGGGGTGCGTTAGACGCGCCCCGTTTGATTTATGACCAAGGCGCGAAGAGGGGGCCGGATGAGCCTGCTTCCTCCAATCCGTTAGAATCCCAAAACAAGGGATATGCATATGGCCGTTCAAAGCCAGAACATCCGCATTCGCCTGAAGGCGTTTGACTACCGGGTGCTCGATGCCTCCACTCAGGAAATCGTCAGCACTGCCAAGCGCACAGGCGCTTCGGTTCGCGGTCCCATTCCGCTGCCGAACAAGATCGAGAAATTCACCGTTCTGCGTGGCCCCCACGTTGACAAGAAATCCCGTGACCAGTTTGAAATCCGCACGCATAAGCGTCTGCTGGATATCATCGATCCGACCCCCCAGACCGTGGACGCGCTGATGAAGCTCGACCTCGCCGCTGGCGTGGACGTCGAGATCAAGCTGCAATCGTAAAGCCGGGAGGGTAATCATATGTTGCGCTCAGGCGTTATTGCAAAAAAAGTCGGCATGACCCGGCTGTTCATGGAAGACGGCAAGCAGATCCCTGTGACCGTTCTTCAGTTGGACAAGCTTCAGGTTGTCGCACAGCGCACCGCAGACCGTGACGGCTACACCGCCGTTCAGCTCGGTGCCGGTTCGGCGAAAGCCAAACGTACAAGCCAAGCCATGCGTGGTCACTTCGCCGCGGCGAAAGTGGAACCCAAGCGCAAGCTGGCCGAGTTCCGCGTCGACGCGGACGCGATGATCAACGTCGGCGAGGAAATCACCGCTGACCATTACTTTGCCGGTCAGTATGTCGACGTTGCGGGCACTTCCATCGGTAAAGGTTTTGCCGGTGCGATGAAGCGCCACAACTTCGGCGGTCTGCGCGCCTCGCACGGTGTGTCGATCTCCCACCGTTCGCACGGCTCCACAGGCCAGTGTCAGGATCCCGGCAAGGTTTTCAAAGGCAAGAAAATGGCCGGTCACATGGGTGCTGCCCGTGTCACCACGCAGAACCTCGAAGTCGTCAAGACCGACAGCGCGCGTGGTCTGATCATGGTCAAAGGCGCCGTTCCCGGCTCCAAAGGTGGTTGGGTTACCGTCAAGGATGCGGTCAAAAAGCCGTTCCCCGAAGACGCGATTCTGCCCGCCGCTCTGAAATCCGCCGCTGAAGAAGCCGCGAAAGCAGCCGAAGAGGCCGCCGCCGCCGCCGCCGCAGAGGCAGAAGCCGAAGCCAAGCGTTTGGCCGAAGAGCAAGCCGCACAGGAAGCCGAAGCGCTGAAAGCCGCAGAAGCCGAAATCGCAGCTGAAGGTTCGGATGCCGACAATTCCGATGCCGACGCTGACAAGAAAGAAGGTGACGCATGAAACTCGATGTCATCAAACTCGACGGTGGCAAAGCCGGGTCCGTAGACCTGGACGAAGCCCTGTTCGGCCTGGAGCCGCGTGCCGACATCCTGCACCGCGTCGTGCGCTGGCAGCGTAACAACGCGCAGCAGGGGACGCACAAGGTCAAGACCCGGTCCGAGACCAGCTACTCGACCAAGAAGATCTATCGCCAGAAGGGCACCGGCGGCGCACGCCACGGTGACCGCAACGCGCCGATCTTCCGCAAGGGTGGTATCTACAAGGGTCCGACCCCGCGCAGCCACGGCCATGAGCTGACCAAAAAGTTCCGCAAGCTGGGCCTGCGCCACGCGCTGTCCGCCAAAGCGAAAGCCGGTTCGCTGGTCATCATCGACGAGGCGACCTCCGAGGGCAAAACCGCCGCTCTGGCCAAGCAGGTCTCGAACCTGGGCTGGAAACGCGCGCTGGTCATCGATGGCGCTTCGGTCAACGAGAACTTCGCACAGGCCGCGCGCAACATCGATGGGTTGGACATCCTGCCGTCGATGGGCGCAAACGTCTATGACATCCTCAAGCGTGACACTCTGGTGATCACCAAAGCGGGGATCGAAGCATTGGAGGCACGCCTGAAATGAGCGCCAAGCATCAACACTACGACGTGATCCGCAAGCCGATCATCACCGAGAAGGCCACCATGGCGTCCGAACAGAACGCCGTTGTCTTCGAAGTCGCGATCGACAGCAACAAGCCGATGATCAAAGAGGCCGTCGAGGCGCTCTTCAACGTCAAGGTGAAGGCCGTGAACACGACCATCACCAAAGGCAAGGTCAAGCGTTTCCGGGGCCAGATGGGCCGCCGTAAGGACGTGAAAAAGGCCTATGTGACGCTCGAAGAGGGCAACACGATCGACGTCTCCACCGGGCTCTGATTGCCGGTTAGACATTTGGGAAAGGCCTCCGCATTGCGGGGGCCTTTTTCGTTTTGTGAAGGTGCGTGGTGTCTGGGTGCCGCTTTGGCCCGGAGCCAAGCCGCAGGCGCCGGGCCATCGCCTGCCCGCCCGGACGGGTAGGCGATTTGGTGAGGCTAGGTGCGACCTCGCGAACGCACATCACGGCTGAGAGATAAAGTGGCACATGCCAACGCCTGATCGCCGACCCGCGGGCAGGCGATGACCCTTCGTGCGAGTCCACTCGAAGTCCGTGGTACACCGCAGGGGCCGGCCCATCACCTTCCCGCCCGTCACGCCGAAGGCGTGTCAGATTTATTTGGTCGCACCTTTGGTGCAACCGGGTAGGCGATTTTGTAAGGTTGGGCGCAACCTCGTGAGCGCATATCATGCCTGAGCCATGAAGTGGCGCCGATGTCCGCAGCATCGCCGACCCGCGGGCAGGCGCTGGCCTTCTGACCATGAATGCGACCCCGGCCATGGACTAGCAGCAGGCTCAACCCTCCCCCACTTCCGGCCATTTCCAGCCCAAATGCCGCGACGTAACGGCAAAGGGTGACGCGGGCGTTGCTTGCCGCGCGCATTCCTCTACAAGACCTCGAAAAACGACAAAAAGCAGGTCCATGTCTCACGAAAAATCTACTCCCGGCGCGTCTGCGGACGTGTCGAACGCGCGCGACTGGGTGCGCGTGCTGGCCCGTTACCGCGAGCCGAGCACCTGGCGCAGCAGTTTTGAACTGGCAATCACCCTCGGCCCCTTCATCCTCCTTTGGGCGCTGGCTTGGTGGGCGCTCTCGGTCAGCGGCTGGTTGACGCTGGCGATCTCGCTGGTGAACGCGGGCTTCCTGCTGCGCCTTTTCGCGATCCAACACGACTGCGGCCATGCGGCCTTTTTCAGCAGCCGCCGCACCAGTGACTGGGTGGGGCGTGTGCTGGGGGTGCTGACGTTGACGCCCTATGACGTATGGCGCCGGACCCACTCGATTCACCACTCCTCGGCCGGGAACCTTGGCCGTCGTGGCATTGGCGATATCCACACGCTCACGGTTGCGGAGTATCGCGCGCTTGGGCTGTTCGGGCGGCTGCATTACCGCCTGTACCGGAACCCGATCGTGCTTTTTGGCCTTGGGCCGACCTATCTGTTCTTCGTGCAGAACCGCGTGCCGCTGGGGCTGATGGCGCAGACCCGCTATTGGCTGAGCGCGATGGGCACCAATCTGACGATCCTCGCGGCCCTTGCGGTGATCTTCTACTTCGGGGGGATCATGCCCATTGTGCTGATCTTCGTGCCTAGCACCCTTCTGGCGGCCACGGCGGGCATGTGGCTGTTCTATGTGCAGCACCAGTTCGAGACGACCCATTGGGAAGAGAGCGACGCTTGGGACCTGCATGATGCGGCGTTTCGCGGCTCCTCGCATTACATTCTGCCACGTCCCTTGCAGTGGCTGAGCGCCAATATCGGCATTCACCATGTGCACCACCTCTATAGCCGCATTCCGTTCTATCGCTTGCCGGAGGTGCTGCGCGATCATGTCGCCTTGGCCGAGGGGAACCGGATGACCATCCGCGAAAGCCTCGCCAATGCGCGGCTGCACCTGTGGGATGAGAAAAGCAAGCGCCTGTTGTCCTTCGCGCAGGCGCGCCGGGTCGCCTGACATCGCTGGATTTGATGATGTTCATGGCCCCCGCTTCGGCGGGGGTCTTTGCATTAGGAAGGGTGCCATTACCTGAAGACACAATCCC
The DNA here is from genome assembly GCF_043556915.1 of Sulfitobacter sp. 1A15299. Taxonomy (NCBI): domain Bacteria; kingdom Pseudomonadati; phylum Pseudomonadota; class Alphaproteobacteria; order Rhodobacterales; family Roseobacteraceae; genus Sulfitobacter; species Sulfitobacter sp. 1A15299. The sequence goes on from NZ_JBIFFJ010000031.1 coordinate 5,091, forward strand.
CTTGTTCCCCGCTCAATCATGCGGCGACCCCCAGGAAAGTTCCGAAAAAAAGCCTTCAATTTTCTCGGAACAGAGCGAAAAGCTGCCGGTTGTCTCCCCGTGGAAGACGGGGTGCTGCGCACCTCACTGATCGTAAATGAAGACGGGAGAGACCTGATGATCTATACCAAAACATTCATGGCTGGCGTATCCGCTGTTGCCCTTTTCGCGGCCGCTCCGGTTCTGGCGCAGGATGCGACTGAAAAGGTCGAAGAGACCATCGAACGCAATGCCGAAGCCGAAGCCCAGATGGAAGCCGAAGCCGAGGTCGAAGGTGCTGAAGCCGAGGTCGAAGGTGGCGCAGCCGCGACCGCAAATGTCGCGGGCGGCCAAGTGGTCGTCGAACAGGAAGACGCCGAAGTTGACGTGACCGTTCCCGAACCCGACGTGAACGTCTCGCAAGACGCCCCCGTGGTGACGGTGGAGCAGGGCCAGCCCGAGGTGAATGTGGCCGTCCCCGAGCCGACCGTGCGCGTGCAGCAGCAAGCGCCGATCATCACAGTTGAGCAGGCACAGCCGCAGGTTACCGTGCGCATCCCCGAGCCGGTTGTGACTGTGCAGGTGCCGAAACCGCAGGTCGACGTGGAAACCGGTGAACCGATCGTCGATCTGGAGCAGCCCGAACCCGTCGTGAAATTCGTGCGCCCCGAGCCAAAGGTCACCATCGAAGAAGCGGAGCCCCGCGTGACCGTTGAGCAGGCCGAGGCCAACGTGAATGTCGCCGAGTCCGAGGAAGCCGAAGTCGACGTCGAGCAGAAAGAAGCCGACGTGAACGTGCAGCAGGGTGAAGACGCGAATGTCGTGGTCGAAGAGGCCGAAGCACCGCAGGTTAACGTTGAAGGTGCCGAAGGTGCCGAGATCGACGTCGATCAAGAGCAAGCGCGTGTCTTGATGGAAGACTTCAACGCCGACGCGCAGGGCAACATGTCCGACGATGACCGCGCGCGCTATCAGGAAGACGTGCAGCGTCTGCCGATCTTCAACCTGACCGCCGAAGAACTGACGGGCCGCAGCGTTGCCACCGAGACCGGTGAAGACGTTGGCGAAATCGACTTCATCGGCGTCCGTGGCGATACCGTAGTGGCGATCATCGGCGTCGGTGGTTTCCTCGGTATGGGCGAGAACGAAGTTGCCATCCCGGTTGAGAAGCTGATCATGCGTGAAGACGAAGTCATCGTTCCCGGTGTGACCGAAGAGCGTTTGGAAAGCATGCCGGAATTCAACGAAGCCGAAGTTGAAATCCTCGACCCCGGTATGCGTCTGGCCGAGAGCATTGGCCTTGACTAATACCCGGTTTGGGTAACCGCTGAACTAGTAGAAGAAGGCGCTTCGGCGCCTTCTTTTCTTTTGTGCGGGGCAGGGGGAGGATTTTCGCTCTGCCCACTGGACGGGCAGTTGCGAACCTGTTAGGTCGCCACATCGGCTCAGACCCCGGATTCGTCCGGGGTTTGGCTATTTGAACGATCCCGGTGGTTGGGATGCCTGCCTCGCAAGAGATTTAAACCCACCCACCACTCCCACAGGGGACCTTCGGGGCCCTATAACCAACGCGCTTTCACCTCGGTGCGAGCGTGCCTAGCAAACGGAAGACAGAGAACATGGCACTCAAGTCGTACAAACCGACGACGCCAGGCCAGCGTGGACTGGTACTGATCGACCGTTCGGAGCTGTGGAAAGGCCGCCCGGTCAAAGCCCTTACTCAGGGTCTGACCAAATCCGGTGGCCGGAACAACACCGGACGAATCACAATGCGTCGTACAGGTGGTGGTGCAAAGCGCCTCTACCGTATCGTTGATTTCAAGCGGAACAAGCTGGACATGTCCGCTGTTGTCGCGCGGATCGAATATGACCCCAACCGTACCGCCTTCATCGCACTGATCCAGTACGAAGACGGCGAGCAGGCCTACATTCTGGCCCCGCAGCGTTTGGCCATCGGCGACAAGATCATCGCCGGCGCCAAAGTGGACATCAAGCCTGGCAACGCGATGCCTTTCTCGGGCATGCCGATCGGTACGATCGTCCACAACATCGAGATGAAGCCCGGCAAGGGCGGTCAGATCGCCCGTGCCGCCGGCACCTACGCCCAGTTCGTGGGTCGTGACGGTGGCTACGCTCAGATCCGTCTGAGCTCCGGCGAGCTGCGTCTCGTGCGTCAGGAATGCATGGCCACCGTCGGTGCCGTCAGCAACCCCGACAACTCCAACCAGAACTACGGTAAAGCGGGCCGCATGCGCCACAAGGGCATCCGTCCCTCTGTGCGTGGTGTGGTGATGAACCCGATCGACCACCCGCACGGCGGTGGTGAAGGCCGGACTTCTGGTGGTCGTCACCCGGTTACTCCTTGGGGTAAGCCGACGAAGGGTGCCAAGACCCGCAACAAGAACAAAGCGTCCAGCAAGCTTATCATCCGCTCGCGTCACGCCAAGAAGAAGGGGCGTTAATCAATGGCTCGTTCAGTATGGAAAGGTCCTTTTGTCGACTCTTATGTCCTCAAAAAGGCAGAGGCTTCCCGTGAGGGCGGTCGTAACGAAGTGATCAAGATCTGGTCGCGCCGCAGCACGATTCTGCCCCAGTTCGTGGGTCTGACGTTCGGCGTCTACAACGGTCACAAGCACATTCCTGTCAACGTCAGCGAAGACATGATCGGTCAGAAGTTCGGTGAATACTCCCCGACTCGGACCTACTACGGTCATGCCGCCGACAAAAAAGCGAAGCGGAAATAAGCCATGAGCAAGGATAAGAATCCCCGCCGCGTGGCAGACAACGAAGCAATGGCAAAACTGCGCATGCTTCGCACCAGCCCGCAGAAACTGAACCTGGTTGCTGCCCTCATCCGTGGCAAGTCCGTGGATAAGGCGCTGACCGACCTGACCTTCTCCAAGAAGCGGGTCGCGCAGGACGTGAAGAAATGCCTTCAGTCCGCCATCGCCAACGCGGAAAACAACCACAACCTGGACGTCGATGAGCTGATCGTGGCCGAGGCCTATGTCGGCAAGAACCTGACCATGAAGCGCGGTCGCCCGCGTGCACGTGGCCGGTTCGGCAAGATCATCAAGCCGTTTGCCGAGATCACGATCAAAGTGCGTCAAGTTGAGGAGCAAGCCTGATGGGTAACAAAGTCAATCCGATCGGTATGCGCCTTCAGGTGAACCGCACCTGGGACAGCCGCTGGTACGCCGACACCAAGGATTACGGTGATCTTCTGCTCGAAGACCTCGCGATCCGCGACTTCATCAAGAAAGAGTGCCACCAGGCCGGTGTTGCCCGTGTGATCATCGAACGTCCGCACAAGAAGTGCCGCGTCACGATCCACACAGCCCGCCCCGGCGTCATCATCGGCAAGAAAGGCGCGGACATCGAAACGCTGCGCCAGAAAATCGCCAAGATGACCAACTCCGAACTGCACCTCAACATCGTTGAGGTCCGCAAGCCTGAGCTGGACGCACATCTGGTTGGTGAGAGCATTGCACAGCAGCTGGAACGCCGGGTGTCTTTCCGCCGCGCCATGAAACGTGCCGTGCAGAACGCCATGCGCATGGGCGCACTGGGTATCCGCGTGAACCTCGCGGGTCGTCTCGGTGGGGCCGAGATCGCGCGTACCGAATGGTACCGCGAAGGTCGCGTGCCGCTGCACACATTGCGTGCCGACATCGATTACGCGCATGTCGAGGCGTCCACCGCCTACGGCATCATCGGGATCAAGACCTGGATCTTCAAAGGCGAGATCATGGAACACGACCCCGCTGCGCGTGACCGCAAGGCACAGGAACTCCAAGACGGCCCAGCACCTCGCGGTGCCGGCGGTCGTCGCTAAGGGGGAATGAGAAATGCTTCAACCAAAGCGTACTAAATTCCGCAAGCAGTTCAAAGGCTCGATCAAGGGTCTGGCGAAGGGCGGGTCTGACCTGAACTTCGGCACCTACGGCCTGAAGGCGCTGCAGCCGGAGCGGGTTACAGCCCGTCAAATCGAAGCGGCACGCCGCGCCATGACGCGTCACATGAAGCGTCAGGGCCGTGTCTGGATCCGCATCTTCCCGGACGTTCCGGTGACCTCCAAGCCCGTCGAAGTTCGTATGGGTAAAGGTAAGGGCTCCGTCGACTTCTGGGCCGCCAAGGTCAAGCCGGGCCGTATCATGTTCGAGATCGACGGTGTCGGCGAGGACGTGGCGCGCGAAGCCCTGCGTCTGGCAGCCATGAAGCTGCCGATCAAGACTCGGGTCGTGGTCCGCGAGGACTGGTAAGCCCGCAGCCCCGCAAGGGGTGGCAGAAAGAAAAGACCCCTGTCGAGCGATCGGCGGGGGTTTTGCTTTGGCGGGGCAGGGGAAAGACGCGCAAGCGCCGGCTGGCGCAAATCTCGCCGGTCCGTGCCACCCGGCCCGGAAACAACCCGTAGGCGGCGGGCCGTCGCCTGCCCGCCCGTCACGCCAGAGGCGTGCCGTCATATGTTGGGCGCACCTTCGGTGCGACCGGGTAGGCGATTTGGTGAGGCTGGGTGCGACTTCGAGAACGCACATCTTGGCTGCGCCATAAAGTGGCACGAGGCACCGTGGGATCGCCCACCCGCGGGCAGGCGCTGGCCCTCAGCTCTCCCAGGCGTAGTTGAAGCTCACCGACACCCGATCGTCCTCGATCATGTTCATCGGCACTTCGTGGCGCAGCCAGCTTTCCCACAGCAGCACGTCGCCCGCTTCGGGGGCCACATAGATGAAGGGCCGCAGCTCCTCGCGCGCGTCCTTCACCCGGCCGGGGGCGGCCATCATCATCGGCAGGCGCGGGTCCTCGAAACGGATCGCGCTGGCGCCCTCGGGCATGGTCACATAGGTCGTCCCCGAGACCACCGAATGCGGGTGGATATGCGAGGTGTGGATGCCGCCCTCGGGCAGGATGTTCAGCCACAGCGAGTCCAGCACCAGCTTGCGGTCGCCGAGATCGAACTGCAGATCCTCCGCAAAGGCCGCGACATGGGCATCCAGCACCTTCTTCAGATCCGCAAAGATCGGAAAGCGGTAGGGCAGGTCGTCGAGCGAGGCATAGGAGGTGTAGCCGGCATAGCCATTGGCCTCGCACCAGTCCTGCCCGGCCTCGTCATCCTCGGCGATCGAGAAACACGAGGCGGTCAGCTCGTCGATGTCGATGAGCTTGCCCTTCTCGGAGAGGGCGGCGTGATAGAGGCGGGTGGCGAAGAGCGATTTGATGTTTGACATGGGCCCTGATTACCGGGCTGAAGTTCGATTGGCGAGCCAAATATCCCTTAGTGCCTGCCGCAGGCACGGGCCGCGCCTGACCTCCCCCCCCCCCCCCGGGAAGGCGCCTTGAACCGTTCCGGCGGACATAGGGGTTGCGGGCCTCTCAGCCGCGGGGCAAACTGTGAAGACAGATGCGCCTACCCAAGGTCAGGCGCGGCCCTTAGCGCATTGCGCGCATGAATCCGGATAAGGGGTTGCGTTATGGCGGCACCCCGCGTATTGGCACCTTTCATCATGAACTCCACCAGAATCATGGTCACCCTGACAGGGGCCTACTGGTGATGTTGAAAGGAAGAGGCCGTGAAAGCCAGCGAACTGCACGACAAGACGCCGGACCAGCTCCGCGACGAACTTGTGAACCTGAAAAAAGAATCCTTCAACCTGCGCTTCCAGCAGGCCACCGGCCAGCTGGAGAACTCCGCACGTCTGAAGACTGTTAAGCGTGACGTGGCCCGTGTCCACACCGTGCTGAACCAGAAAGCCGCTGCTGCGGCAGCCGAATAATAGGAGCCTGAAACATGCCCAAGCGTATCCTTACAGGCACCGTGACATCGGACGCCAACGCACAAACAGTTTCCGTTTCCGTAGAGCGCCGCTTTACGCATCCGGTTCTGAAAAAGACCATCCGTAAGTCCAAGAAATACCGGGCTCACGATGAGAACAACACGTTCAAGGTGGGCGACACTGTGCGCATCATCGAATGTGCCCCCAAGTCGAAAACCAAACGTTGGGAAGTTCTGACTTCGGACAAAGCCGAGGCCTGAGCCCCTTAAACGAAACCCTGGGATGAGGGCCGCATCGCCCCCCAGAAGGTCGGGAGAAACCAAATGATCCAGATGCAGACCAACCTGGATGTTGCTGACAACAGCGGCGCGCGCCGTGTTCAGTGCATCAAGGTCCTGGGTGGTTCCAAGCGTAAATACGCGTCCGTCGGCGACATCATCGTCGTCTCGGTCAAGGAAGCCATCCCGCGTGGTCGTGTGAAAAAGGGCGACGTCCGCAAGGCCGTTGTCGTTCGCACCGCCAAAGAAGTTCGTCGTGAAGATGGCACCGCCATCCGCTTCGACCGCAACGCCGCTGTTATCCTGAATAACAACAACGAACCCGTCGGTACCCGTATCTTCGGGCCGGTCGTTCGTGAGCTGCGCGCGAAGAACTTCATGAAAATCATCTCGCTCGCTCCGGAGGTGCTGTAATCATGGCTGCTAAACTTCGCAAAGGTGACAAGGTCATCGTCCTGTCCGGCAAGGACAAAGGCAAGACGGGCACCATCTCGTCCGTTGACCCCAAGTCGAACAAGGCCATCGTTGACGGCGTGAAAATCGCCATCCGCGCCACGCGCCAGACACAGACATCTCAAGGCGGCCGCATCCCCAAGGCGATGCCGATCGACCTGAGCAACCTCGCACTGGTGGATGCCAATGGCAAAGCCACCCGCGTGGGTTTCAAAATCGAAGGCGACAAGAAAGTGCGCTTTGCCAAGACCACGGGGGACGTGATCGATGCTTGATACCGCAACCTACACACCCCGCCTTCAGGCCGAATACCGCGAGAAGATCCGCGCCGCCCTGAAAGAGGAATTCGGCTACAAGAACGACATGATGATCCCCAAGCTGGACAAGATCGTTCTGAACATCGGCTGCGGTGCCGAAGCCGTGCGCGACAGCAAGAAAGCCAAATCGGCTCAGGAAGACCTGACCGCGATTGCAGGCCAGAAGGCTCTGACAACCGTGGCCAAGAAATCCATCGCTGGTTTCCGCGTGCGTGAGGACATGCCTTTGGGTGCGAAAGTGACCCTGCGTGGCGAGCGTATGTATGAATTCCTCGATCGTCTGATCACGATCGCAATGCCCCGTATCCGCGACTTCCGCGGCATCTCGGGCAAAAGCTTCGACGGCCGTGGCAACTACGCCATGGGCTTGAAAGAGCATATCGTGTTCCCCGAAATCGACTTCGACAAAGTTGACGAGACTTGGGGTATGGACATCGTGATCGCCACCACGGCGAAAACCGACGCTGAAGCAAAGGCGCTGTTGAAAGCATTCAACATGCCCTTCAATTCATAAGCGCGGGAAGGATTAGAAATGGCTAAGAAATCCATGATTGAGCGCGAGAAGAAGCGCGAAGCACTGGTTAAAAAGTACGCTGACAAGCGCGCGGCTCTGAAAGAGATCGTGAGCGATGAAAGCAAACCGATGGAAGAGCGTTTCCGCGCTTCCCTGAAGCTGGCGAAACTGCCGCGCAACAGCTCTGCTGTGCGTCTGCACAACCGTTGCCAGCTGACGGGCCGCCCGCACGCCTACTATCGTAAACTGAAAATTTCTCGGATCGCGCTGCGGGACCTTGGCTCTTCCGGCCAGATTCCCGGCATGGTCAAGTCGAGCTGGTAAGGAGCGCATCAGATGAACGATCCTATCGCAGATATGCTGACACGCATCCGTAACTCTTCGCTGCGCGGCAAATCCACTGTCATGACACCGGCCTCCAAGCTGCGTGCATGGGTTCTGGACGTGCTGGCCGACGAAGGCTACATCCGCGGCTATGAAAAAGTCACGGGCGCCGATGGCCACCCCGCCATCGAGATCAGCCTCAAGTACTACGAAGGCGAACCTGTTATTCGCGAGCTGAAGCGGGTTTCCAAGCCCGGTCGCCGCGTCTACATGGCCGTCAATGACATTCCCGTCGTCCGTCAGGGCCTCGGCGTGTCGATTGTCTCCACCTCCAAAGGTGTGATGTCGGACGCATCTGCACGCTCTGCCAATGTTGGCGGCGAAGTGCTCTGCACCGTATTCTAAGGAGAAGACAATGTCTCGTATCGGTAAGAAACCAGTCGCTATGCCGTCGGGTGTCTCGGCAGAGGTGAGCGGTCAGACCATCGAAGTGAAGGGCCCCAAGGGCAGCCGCAGCTTCCGTGCCACTGACGACGTGACCCTCGCGGTCGAAGACAACGCCATCACTGTGACACCGCGCGGCAAGTCCAAGCGCGCCCGTCAACAGTGGGGCATGTCCCGCACCATGATCGAAAACCTGGTGACCGGCGTCACCACGGGCTTCAAGAAAGAGCTTGAAATCCAGGGTGTTGGTTATCGTGCGGCCATGAATGGCAACACGCTGAAACTGAACCTCGGCCTCAGCCACGATGTCGACTATGTTGCGCCCGAGGGCGTGACCGTGACGGCACCCAAGCAGACCGAAATCGTTGTGGAAGGCATCGACGAACAGCTCGTTGGTCAGGTTGCCGCGAACATCCGCGCATGGCGCAAGCCCGAGCCCTATAAGGGCAAAGGCATCCGCTATAAGGGCGAGTTCATCTTCCGCAAAGAAGGCAAGAAGAAGTAAGGAACGGATTGATGGCAAATACCAAACGACAGCTGTTCCTGAAGCGCCGCATGCGCGTTCGGAACAAACTCCGCAAAGTCAACGCCGGGCGTCTTCGCCTGTCGGTACACCGTTCGTCCAAGAACATCTCGGCCCAGCTGATCGACGATGTGAACGGCGTGACACTTGCCTCCGCCTCCTCCATGGAGAAGGATCTGGGCGTGGTTGGCAAAAACAACATCGAAGCAGCGACCAAAGTCGGTGCCGCGATTGCCGAACGTGCCAAGAAAGCCGGCGTCGAAGAAGCATACTTCGACCGGGGCGGCTTCCTCTTCCACGGCAAGGTCAAGGCTCTGGCCGAAGCCGCGCGTGAAGGCGGTTTGAAGATCTGATGGTGCGGTGCGTGGGCAACCACGCACCCGCTTTCATACGAAGGCTATGCCCGGTGCATAGCCTTCCTGCGAAGAGGGCCGGGAAGGCCCTCTCGATGATCCGGGGGCCATGGGCTCACCAGGATTGATCCTAAGGGCCGGTAAGGCCACAGAAAAAGGAAGATGCCAGATGGCAAGAGATGACAACCGTGGGGGCAACCGCCGCAACCAACGCGACGAGACCCCGGAATTCGCTGACCGTCTGGTCGCGATCAACCGCGTGTCCAAGACCGTTAAGGGTGGTAAGCGTTTCGGTTTCGCCGCACTCGTGGTCGTGGGCGATCAGAAAGGCCGCGTCGGCTTTGGCAAGGGTAAAGCGAAGGAAGTGCCTGAGGCCATCCGCAAGGCGACCGAGCAGGCCAAGCGTCAGATGATCCGCGTGCAACTGCGCGAAGGCCGTACCCTGCACCACGATATGCATGGTCGCCACGGCGCAGGCCGCGTCATCATGCGCACAGCACCTGAAGGTACCGGTATCATCGCCGGTGGTCCGATGCGTGCCGTGTTCGAGATGCTGGGCGTGAAAGACGTTGTGTCCAAATCGGTCGGTTCGCAGAACCCCTACAACATGATCCGCGCCACTCTGGACGGTCTGAAGAAAGAGCAATCGCCCCGTTCCGTCGCGCAGCGCCGCGGCAAGAAAGTGGCTGACATTCTGCCCAAGCGTGAAGACAACGTCGAGTCCTCCGCTCAAGTGGCTGAGGAGGCATAAGCATGGCCAAGACACTCGTAATCAAGCAGGTCGGCTCGCCGATCCGCCGCCCCGCCAAACAGCGCGCAACGCTGGTCGGCCTCGGCCTGAACAAGATGGGTCGTACCCGTGAGCTGGAAGATACACCTTCCGTCCGCGGCATGATCAACAAGGTCTCGCATATGGTCGAGATCGTTGAAGAGAAAGGCTGAACCTAGGGTTCAGCGGTAGGGTGGGGGACCACGCTACGAAAGCGCCTCGCAGGGAACTGCGGGGCGTTTTGCGTTGCGGGATTTGCGGGTTTGGCAGGCGAATGCTGAGGCGCGCTTGGTGCGCGTTCGGTCCGCTTACTGAAGAACTCGTGAGGTCGATTCCTTCGCCCACTCTGTTTTCAACACTTGTTAATATTTCGTTAACATTTACCGTTGAATGGCCTCACGCATTTTTTCGGGGCGTAAACGGATAGGATTAACGATGAAACCCTTTGCTATACTCGCCCTTATATTTGTGGCGGCTGGTGGGCCGTCCTTCGCGTCGGTTCAGATGCCAACCAGCCAACTAGGTACCCCCGACGGCCCCGCCCATGGGGGCGGATGTAGGAAATCCTCACCGCCGGGGCGATGTTGCCATGCCGGATCAAAGCCATATCATTGCCACTAGCCGGTGGGATCAGGTCGACAGGGGTGGGGCGCTGGAGGTAGTCGCCACGCCCCCCTTGTCACGCCCCCCGCCATCCCCTATACGCCCCCGGTGGCCCGTGTTGGGTCGCAATGGAATCGCAACGCCGCGTTTGGCCACTCCCGTCGCTGGGGGCCATTTCCGGCATAAGGAGAAGCGACATGAAACTGCACGAACTTTCCGACAACGAAGGCGCAGCCAAGAAGCGTATGCGCGTTGGCCGTGGTCCCGGCTCTGGCAAGGGTAAAATGGGTGGCCGTGGTATCAAGGGTCAGAAATCCCGCTCGGGTGTGAGCATCAATGGCTACGAAGGCGGCCAGATGCCCATCTACCAGCGTCTGCCCAAGCGTGGCTTCAACAAGCCGAACCGCAAATCCTTCGCTGTCGTCAACCTGGGCCTGATCCAGAAGTTCATCGACGCCAAGAAGCTCGACGCGGGCAACACCATCGACGCCGCGGCGCTGGTGGCCTCCGGTCTGGTCCGTCGTGAGCTGGACGGTATCCGCGTTCTGGCCAAGGGTGACATCACCTCCAAGATCGACCTGAACGTCGCTGGCGCTTCCAAGTCCGCCATCGAGGCGGTCGAGAAGGCAGGCGGCAAGGTGACCGTGACCGCCCCCAAGGCGGCCGAGGCATCCGAGTAAAGCGGCCTTAAGGCTTGTGAGCGGCGCGCCAGCCGCTTACATAACCTCAAGTTTTCCCGAACGCCGCCCGCCGGAAAACGGCCCGGGCGGCGTTTTCGCAACAAAAGAAGAGACCCCTCATGGTATCTGCCGTCGAAAACATGGCCGCGAACACGAGCTGGTCCGCATTGGGCAAGGCAACAGACCTGCGCAACCGGATTCTGTTCACGCTCGGGCTGCTTATCGTTTACCGCCTTGGCACCTTCATTCCGGTTCCCGGCATCGACGGTGGCGCGCTGCGTGACTTCATGGAGAGCGCAGGCCAAGGCATCGGCGGCATGGTGTCGATGTTCACCGGCGGCGCGCTTGGCCGGATGGGTATCTTCGCTCTGGGCATCATGCCCTATATCTCGGCCTCGATCATCGTTCAGCTGCTGACCTCCATGGTTCCGGCGCTGGAGCAGTTGAAGAAAGAGGGCGAGCAGGGGCGCAAGAAGATCAACCAGTACACCCGCTACGGCACCGTGGCACTGGCGACGCTGCAGTCCTACGGCCTTGCCGTCAGCCTTCAGGCCGGTGACATCGTGGCCGATGGCCAGATGGGTTTCAGCTTCATCGCGGCCTGTATGATTACCCTTGTCGGCGGCACCATGTTCCTGATGTGGCTGGGTGAGCAGATCACCGCACGCGGCATCGGCAATGGCATCTCGCTGATCATCTTTGTCGGCATCATCGCCGAAGTTCCCGCCGCCATCGCGCAGTTCTTTGCCTCGGGCCGATCGGGCGCGATCAGCCCCGCCGTGATCGTGGGCGTGCTGGTCATGGTGATCGCGACAATCATGTTCGTGGTCTTCATGGAGCGCGCCCTGCGCAAGATACACATTCAATACCCCCGCCGTCAGGTCGGGATGAAGATGTATGACGGCGGCTCCAGCCACCTGCCGATCAAGGTGAACCCGGCGGGCGTGATCCCGGCGATCTTCGCCTCCTCGCTGCTGCTGTTGCCGGTCACCGTCAGCACCTTCTCGGGCAATTCCACCAGCCCGGTGATGTCTTGGCTCTTGGCGAACTTCGGCCCCGGTCAGCCGCTCTACCTGCTGTTCTTCGTGGGCATGATCGTCTTCTTCGCCTATTTCTACACTTTCAACGTCAGCTTCAAACCCGATGACGTGGCCGACAACCTGAAGAACCAGAACGGCTTTGTCCCCGGCATCCGCCCCGGCAAGCGCACTGCTGAGTATCTGGAGTATGTGGTCAACCGCATCCTCGTGCTCGGCTCGGCCTATCTGGCGGCGGTCTGTGTTCTGCCCGAGATTCTGCGCGGCCAGTTCGCGATCCCGTTCTACTTCGGCGGCACCTCGGTGCTGATCGTGGTCTCGGTCACCATGGACACGATCCAACAGGTTCAGAGCCATCTGCTGGCGCATCAGTATGAAGGTCTGCTCGAGAAGTCTCAGCTGCGCGGCAAGGGCGCGGGCAAAGGCAAAGGTACACGCAAGAAACGGAGCCCCGTACGTCGATGAATATTATCCTACTCGGGCCTCCGGGCGCAGGCAAAGGCACCCAAGCACGTCATCTGGTCGAGACCCGCAACATGGTTCAGCTGTCCACCGGCGACATGCTGCGTGAAGCCAAGGACAGCGGCACAGAGATGGGCAAGATTGTGGCCGACGTGATGGACCGCGGCGCGCTTGTCACCGATGAGATCGTCATCGGCCTGATCCGGGAGAAGCTGACCGACAAGGCCGAGCATGGCGGCTTTATTTTCGACGGCTTCCCCCGCACGCTGGCGCAAGCCGATGCGTTGGCGGATCTGATGGCGCAAGAGGGCCAGATCCTCGATGCCGTGATCGAGATGAAGGTCGATGATGAGGCGCTGGTCGCCCGCATCACCGCGCGGTCCACCTGCGCAAGCTGCGGCGAGGTCTATAACGACCTGACCAAACCGATCCCCGAAGATGGCAAATGCACCAACTGTGGCGGGACCGAGTTCAAGCGCCGCGCCGACGACAACGAGGAAAGCCTCAAGACCCGTTTGATGGCTTATTACAAGCAGACCTCCCCGCTGATCGGCTACTACTATGCCAAAGACATGCTCAGCGGCGTCAACGGTCTGGGAAAGATCGACGAAGTGCGCGGCGCGATCGCGCAGGTTCTCGACAAGTGATTTCCCGGCAGCGCGGGGCAGGGGGTGCTTTCCTTTGCCTTCGCGCTGCCGATCGGCACACAGTTCTGCGCGGGCCTTGACGCCCTCAGAAAAACCTCATAGTCACCCCTATCTCGTAAGAGAATCAAATTGCGGCAAGGGTTCCGCCCAACCCCGCAAGATCACCTGATCAGCCTTAGCCCGATGGCCCTATGCCTCGGGCTTGTGTTGTGAAAAAAGGGTCTGGAATCACGGACCCGCAACGAAAAGGAATAGCTAACGTGGCACGTATTGCCGGCGTAAACATCCCGACTGCAAAGCGGGTTCCCATCGCCCTCACCTATATCACCGGTATTGGCAGCTCCTCCGCCAAGGCCATCTGCGAAGCTGTCGGCATCGACGAGACCCGCCGGGTCAACGAACTGTCCGACGCCGAAGTTCTGGCCGTGCGTGAGCACATCGACGCCAACTACACCGTCGAAGGCGACCTGCGTCGTGACACGCAGATGAACATCAAGCGCCTGATGGACCTCGGCTGCTACCGTGGCCTGCGCCACCGTCGCAACCTGCCGGTTCGCGGCCAGCGCACCCATACCAACGCACGCACACGCAAAGGCCCCGCGAAGGCCATTGCTGGCAAGAAGAAATAAGGGAGGGTCCGATCAATGGCACGCGATAAGACACGCACCAAGCGTAAGGTCTCCAAGAACATCGCCGCAGGCGTGGCGCATGTGAACTCGAGCTTCAACAACACCAAGATCCTGATCTCGGACGTGCAGGGCAACGCGATCTCCTGGTCGTCCGCTGGCACCATGGGCTTCAAGGGTTCGCGTAAGTCGACCCCCTATGCTGCCCAGATGGCCGCCGAAGACGCGGGCCGCAAGGCACAGGATCACGGCGTCAAGACGCTGGAAGTCGAAGTGCAGGGCCCCGGTTCGGGCCGCGAGAGCGCGCTGCGCGCCCTGGCTGCCGCCGGTTTCAACATCACCTCGATCCGTGATGTGACCCCGATGGCCCACAACGGCTGCCGCCCCCCGAAGCGCCGCCGCGTTTAAGCCGGGATTGTTTGACATGGGGTCGCGCCTGGCGTGCGGCCCCATACCGCTTTTCAGAAACCTCGAGCGTTTGTGTCATTTGGACATGAGGCACAAACAAGGATGGAGGGACGCATGATCCACAAGAATTGGGCTGAATTGATCAAGCCGCAACAGCTTGACGTCAAGCCGGGCAACGACCCCGCACGTCAGGCGACCGTCATGGCCGAACCGCTGGAGCGGGGCTTCGGTCTGACCCTCGGCAACGCGCTGCGCCGTGTGCTGATGTCCTCGCTGCAGGGCGCGGCAATCACCTCCGTGCAGATCGACAACGTGCTGCATGAGTTCTCCTCCGTCGCCGGTGTGCGCGAAGACGTGACCGACATCATCCTGAACCTCAAGGGCGTCAGCCTGCGCATGGAAGTCGAAGGGCCGAAGCGCCTGTCGATCTCCGCCAAGGGTCCGGGCGTCGTCACCGCCGGTGACATCTCCGAATCCGCCGGCATCGAGATTCTGAACCGCGAGCATGTGATCTGCCACCTCGACGATGGTGCGGATGTTTACATGGAACTGACCGTCAACACCGGCAAGGGCTATGTCTCCGCCGACAAGAACAAGCCGGAAGACGCGCCCATCGGCCTGATCCCGATCGACGCGATCTATTCGCCGGTCAAAAAGGTCTCCTACGACGTGCAGCCCACCCGTGAGGGTCAAGTGCTGGACTATGACAAGCTGACCATGAAGGTCGAGACAGACGGTTCCATCACGCCGGACGACGCCGTGGCCTTCGCCGCGCGCATCTTGCAGGACCAGCTCGGCATCTTCGTGAACTTCGACGAGCCGGAAAGCGCCTCGCGCCAGGACGACGACGACGGTCTGGAGTTCAACCCGCTGCTGCTGAAGAAGGTCGACGAGCTGGAGCTCTCGGTGCGTTCGGCAAACTGCCTGAAGAACGACAACATCGTCTACATCGGCGATCTGATCCAGAAGACCGAAGCCGAGATGCTGCGCACCCCGAACTTCGGCCGCAAGTCGCTGAACGAGATCAAGGAAGTGCTCTCGGGCATGGGCCTGCACCTCGGGATGGATGTCGAGGACTGGCCGCCAGAGAACATCGAAGACCTCGCCAAGAAGTTCGAGGATTCGTTCTAAGATACGGGCGCCGGAAACTTTCAAAGTCTCCGGCACCGATTTCTTTCAAAGAAATCGGCGCAACCGTGAAGACCGGGCGTAAGCCCCAAGGAGAGCCCGTGACACGCATCGCGGGCCAGACAAAGCAAAACCGCCCGTAGAGGGCATCACGATTGGAGTAAGACAATGCGTCACGCACGTGGATACCGCCGCCTGAACCGTACACATGAACACCGCAAGGCGCTGTTCTCGAACATGGCAGGCTCGCTCATCGAGCATGAGCAGATCAAGACCACCTTGCCGAAAGCCAAGGAACTGAAGCCGATCATCGAAAAGATGATCACGCTCGCCAAGCGCGGCGACCTGCACGCCCGCCGTCAGGCCGCAAGCAAGCTGAAGGAAGACCAGTATGTCGCCAAGCTGTTCGACGTTCTGGGCCCGCGCTACAAGGACCGTCAGGGCGGCTACGTCCGCGTCCTGAAAGCCGGCTTCCGCTATGGTGACATGGCGCCGATGGCGATCATCGAATTCGTCGACCGCGACCGCGACGCCAAGGGTGCCGCCGACAAGGCGCGCCTGGCCGAGGAGGACGCGGCGGAATAAGATTTCCGCCATGGTTATTCGGAAAGCCCCGCCCCTCGGCGGGGTTTTTCTTTTGCCGGGCAGGGGCGTTAGTTCGCAGTTGCACCGGCCCCGCTCCCTGCGCATATCTGGGGGCATGAGAGCCCTTGCCCTGATCCTCATGCTGCTGGCCGCGCCGCTGATGGCGCAGCAGGTGCCCAGCTCTGCCGCGCAGATGCAGCTGAGCTTCGTGCCGCTGGTGAAACAGGCCGCCCCCGCGGTGGTGAACATCTACGCCCGCACCATCACCGAATCCCGGCGCACGCCGTTGCAGGCCGATCCCTTCTTCGAACGTTTCTTTCGCGATCCCTTTTCCGAGCGGCCCCGGGTGCAGAATTCGCTCGGCTCCGGCGTGATCCTGTCCGCCGACGGGATCGTCGTGTCGAACTACCATGTCGTCGGCACCGCCACCGACATTCGCGTGGTGCTGAACGACCGGCGCGAATACAGCGCCCGCGTGCTTCTGGGCGACGCCGAGAGCGATCTGGCGATCCTCAAGCTCGACGGGGCCGAGGATCTGCCCTTCCTCGAACTGCGCGACAGCGACGCGGTGGAAGTGGGGGAGCTGACGCTCGCCATCGGCAACCCCTTCGGTGTGGGCCAGACCGTGTCGAGCGGGATCGTCTCCGGGCTGGCGCGCTCGGGCGCGGCAGGCGGCGGCGGGCAGGGCTATTTCATTCAGACCGACGCGCCGATCAACCCGGGCAACTCCGGCGGCGCGCTCATTGACATGTCCGGGCGGCTCATCGGCGTGAACACCTCGATCCTCACCCGCTCGGGGGGAAGCAACGGCATCGGCTTCGCCATCCCTGCCGATCTGGTCGCGGCCTTCGTCGCACAGGCCCGCGCGGGCGAGAGCGCTTTCCAGCGCCCTTGGGCGGGGCTTTCGGGCCAGCCGGTGGATGCCGAGATGGCGGGGCCATTGGGGCTGGACCGTCCGGGTGGCATCATCGTCTCGGGTCTGCATGCGGCGAGCCCCTTTCACGGCGCGGGGCTGAAGGTCGGCGACGTGATCGTCAGCGTCGACGGTGAGCCGGTGAACACGCCCGCGGAGATGATCTACCGCATGTCGGTCGCGGGGCTCGGCCATTCCGCCCGCGTGGGCGTCATGCGCGCCGGTGACCTGATGGTGGTGACCGTCGCCCTGATCGCCGCGCCCGACGTGCCGGACCGGGCCGAGGTCACCTTGGGCGCCCGCAGCCTGCTGCCGGGGCTTAGGGCCGCGCGGATCAACCCGGCGGTCATTGCCGAGATGAACCTGCCCTTGGAAAGCGCGGGCGTCGTGGTGCTTGATACGGGGCGCTTCGGCCCGCGCGTGGGGCTCCGGAACGGTGACGTGATCCTCGCGGTCAACGGCGTGGCGGTGGAGGACACGGCCGCCTTGGTGGCGCTGCTCTCGGGGCAGGTGCGGCGCATCCAGATGGTGATACAACGGGGCGACCGGCGCATGGCGCTGCAGTTCAGGGGGTAGCGTGGCGGATCTGTTCGGAGATACAGACGAGGCGGAAGAGGGCGGCCACCGTCCCTTGGCCGACCGGCTGCGGCCGAAGTCATTGGCCGAGGTGATCGGGCAGGAGCAGGTGCTCGGCCCCGATGCGCCGCTTTCGGTGATGCTGGACGCCGGGGCGCTGTCCTCGCTGATCTTCTGGGGGCCGCCGGGCGTCGGCAAGACCACCATCGCGCGGCTTCTGGCCAACGAGACCGACCTGCATTTCGTGCAGATCAGCGCGATCTTCTCGGGCGTGCCGGAACTGCGCAAGGTGTTCGAGGCCGCCAAGATGCGCCGCAGGCAGGGGCAGGGGACGCTGCTCTTCGTCGACGAGATACACCGTTTCAACAAGGCGCAGCAAGACGGCTTTCTGCCACATATGGAGGATGGCACCATCCTTCTTGTCGGCGCCACCACGGAAAACCCGAGCTTCGAGCTTAACGCCGCCGTGTTGAGCCGTGCGCAGGTGCTGGTACTCGAACGCCTGCCGCATGACGATCTGGAGCGTCTGGCGCAACGGGCCGAGCGCGAATTGGGCAAGCCCCTGCCGCTGCAACCTGACGCGCGCGAGGCGCTGCTGGAGATGGCCGATGGCGACGGGCGCGCGCTGCTCAATCTGATCGAACAGGTCACCGCGTGGAAGGACGACGCGCCGCTCGACAAGGTGGGGCTGTCGAAACGCCTGATGCGCCGCGCGGCGCAATACGACAAATCAGGCGATTCGCATTACAACCTGATTTCATATTTAACCCTACACTTCGCGGCCTGAAATCTACCCAGCTTAGCTCAACGAGAACAAAAGTGGAAAATGGGTAGATTTTTACTTCAGAATGTATTATGCATGTATGACGTTATTTTATACCCATTCCCAGGCGATCAATATTAGGAGCAGCATGCGCGGATTTGAGGTTGTCACCTGCAAAGTTGAACACCACGGCATGGTGAGAACCGTCAAGATGATCCGAGATGCCGATACGCTTGAACCTTTTTTTCCGGCATCTATATGGCTTATAAACGAATACCACCGCCAGATTCGGGGGTATAATCAATTGGCTCACCGGGTAGCCAATTTCTTGAGTTTTGCTAAAAGCAAAGGGATAGCGCCGCTCGAAGTCGATAAATTTCTCCTCGAGGCATACTGCGACAAGTATCTTTTTCAAGAAAAACATTTAGACGCGTCCACTATCGGGCAATATCATGGGTCGATCGCTACCTTTTATAAGGCAATGGAGCATCTTGGATTTGTTGAGGATGCTGTAGAAGTAACAGAATACAATAATAGTAGTCTTCAAGAGAGCATCGATTTAGTCGCCGGCACTAAGAATTCACTTGATCCGTTTGGCCTCTACGCAAAATACCTAACCTATGAAGACTTTAAGACTCTTTCTGGCTATGTTGCCAGGAAAAGCGCGAAGCTGAGAAAGCGCGATGAGCTGATACTCCGCGTCGCATACGAGACTGGTTGCCGCGCGGCCGAAATTGTCGATCCCGACAACTTCAGTATCCGGAGGATCACGAACGAGCTGAAGAAAGCAGAAAGAAGTCGTAAGACCGAGTTTCTATACTCGATTATCGGAAAGGGGCGAGGCGTCGGCAAGGTTCGGCAAATTGCGTTCCCGACGGCTCTGGCGAAGGATATCTTGCGTTATATTCAGACCTTCAAGGTCCCCGGTGATATTGCGTTTGGCTCGGCCCAGAATACAAAGCTGAGCAGTTCGTATCCATCAAAAATATACAAGGCATGCAAGGATGCCGTATTATTGCATGGAAACGCTAATACGCCCAATCTCGAATTTTGGATCAGACATCGTCAAACACGGACATTCCATGGCCTAAGGCACACCTACGCGACTAATCTTGCAAACAAGCTTCGTGCGCTAAACGAGAGCTATGAACAACTCAGAGAACGATTAGGGCACGAAAGCTTCGAAACGACGAAGGTATACGTCAATTTCGAAATACTGCGGAATGGAAGCCCCGAAGATCAGAATGCTGCGATAGTAGATCCAACCCAGAATTTCGGCACCGAGTGCTACAGCGAATTCTCTGAGGAACTTGCATGACCGAACAGTCTGAATTTGAGGAATCCCACGTAACCCGTGATGCTCATGCCGATGAAGCCAGCGACTATGCCGCAGAATACCGCAGTAATATTCGAACTTTGCCGGGAAATCTAAAGGGGACGGCGAGGTTTGGAGTGAATCACGCGGGTTTGATGCAAGAGGTCGAAATCCCTCTCGAGTTGCAAAGCCATCGATATATCGGACCGATGGTTGCAGCTATAAATTCTCCAGATTCGGGCATCACAACTTCTCGTGTCTGGAAATATAAAAGAACGTTCGAGTTGATATTGAAGGTTGGGGCGCGCGGAGTTGAGCCGGACTGGAGGTATTTCGGGAGATCGCTACTGAAGTGCTTGAAGTCAGAGTCAATTTCCGAACATGGCATCAACGAAAATATGGAAAACGCAAAGAGGCTGTTCAAAAAGGCTGCCGAAGCGAGCGACGACGTTAAGGTGAAGCGCGAAATCAGGGCAATAGTTGGCGGGAGGGGCGCAAAAGGTCCCAAAAGCGGCTATTGGCCAAAATTGACGGCGGTGAAAAGTAAGCCAACCAGATCCCTCGAAGATATATTCGGCAACAATCTGAAATACACGAATGAGCAATATATTGACCTCCTTATTGACTATGCCTCCGCGTTTATCCGGGCATGGTCAGATATTAGGAGGCGACTTCGGGACAATCATCCAGAACTACATGACAAAATCTATAAAGCTGTGACGCGGATCGGCGCAGATAATATCAAGAAGATCGAGAAAAAGCGAACTCACTCCCCAAGAATCCGTGGGTGTAGGGATGAGTGGTTCGAGTTGGCAAGTCTTAACATCGAGATCCTCGTCGCATTGGATGATCCATTTCTCAATATGATCGCGATGGCACAATGGCGGAATACGGCGCACTTTGAACGATTTGCCGCCGAGGTAGATTTGGCGGTCAATGGAGCGGCGGGCTTCGCTGATCAGCTTTTGAATCGAAGGGTGGCGTTTTCGAGAACCCAATGTTCCATTGGGAACGCGAGGTCGCAGTGGGCCATTTGGAAAGACGGGAAGAAGGTTGTTTCCCTAGGCTCAGGACTCATAGCCAGTAGATGACAGTGGCGGCGAGAGCGATGGCTGAGAGGAAGACCTTTGGGCATCGG
>NZ_JBIFFJ010000032.1:0-25569 GCF_043556915.1 Sulfitobacter sp. 1A15299
GATCAGACATATCACCGCTCCGTTTTCGGACGGTGAATCATGCGGCTCCGCGATAATCAATGGGTCCTGAGCCTAAGTGCCAGGTTAATGTTGTCGCTTCTCGACTTCTTCGGGCCGTCACCGGAAGAGGAAGCGTGTTTTATTTGGCTATTAGCAACCCGAAGGATACAGCTATCGAATGTGGGCCGCCTCAAGCGGACGCAGGTCAACGAAGATGCGACCGGAATTTGGATCAGAACCTACAAGGCGCGGAACGGCAAGGCTGAAAATATCTGCATCAAGAAAAATACCAAGTTCGGTCGAGCGCTTCAGGCATACCTGCGCGACTACGATCAGAACCCATTTCGAAATGCCGGGTCCGATGCAGTTACATCTTCCTTTTTATCCCCCGTCACGAGTTATTTCCACTCAAATTGGAACTTCCATCATTTGGCCTTGCCGCATCACAAGGAAGGGTTGAGCGTATACGGTCTTTCTGATGCAAACCTTACGGCTATGAAGGAGATATACGCAGTCGTCATCAAAGCCCAACACCGAAATAAGGAGGTGTCTGAATCCCGTGACGGGGAAAGGCTGCGCGCCAAAGGTCTCCTCCCTTCGGCGATTGCTCAGTCGCATGTCTACGCGGAGGAAGCTAAGCGCGGAGGATTCACTAAGTCCCCCACAATGCTGCCGACATACGACCGCGAAAACCCGGATGAAAACTCCCGAAAAGCGCAAAATCAGTTTCATACATTGGAGACGCGTGAGGAAGTCTATCGTGCGCGGTCCAGAGATAAATTAAAGCTGAAAAAGGGGAGGGCTTTTGCCGCAGCGGTATCGGAAGAGATGGCGAATATCTCCGACGATATAATCAGTGCGTGGGAGGAACGCACAAGCCCGCTTCCGGTTTCTGTTTTAGTAGATGTCGTCGGTTTGCGGGGGAATGCCCCAGAAGCCCCTCCGGAAACCATCCTCGCAGCCGCCAAGGCTGAAAAGTTTCTCGTCGAGAAGAGCGGCCTGATCAGAAAGGATGGGATGATCTATCTGTTCGATTCTGGCCTGACGGCTCGCATGATGATGGAAGAGATTCGCCATATCGAAGAAGAATTAGAAAGGCTCTTTTCCACGCAGGACCTCGACAAGGCCCTCAATGCTTGGTCAAAGCTTTGCTTTCTGGAGCTTCTCATGAAGCGATTTAGTCCTGTCAGCTTGAAAGATGCAACGGAGAAATACGGGCACTTGGAAGGCAAGATTCCTCATGCCCCGATTTCGGAAGGGGGTAACTCATGGATCGTCAAATGATATCTGATGGAAGGACATCAGGCCGCGAACCTACCCATCCAAGTGACGGTTCCTTCTCTTCCGAGGTCCCAAGCAAGTATTTTGACGATGTCTGGGATATTCACCATATCGATCCCAACGTGGTGGTTCAGATCGACTTTAGGACACGGTTCGGTGAGCTCCAAAGCTGGCAGCAGCAGGTCGCAAAGAACATCGTATTTTTACGCTGTGAATATACGGATGTTGGTTTTACGGCGGTGCACCAGTGCAGGACCATGAATGGCCTTTATGCCAACATCGGCACAATTTTTCATGCCATGAACAGAAATTTTGCGGGGCGAATGCTCAATGAACTCACCGAAAGAGAGCTTATAGAGCTTGTAATTCATAATACCGATGGCGCCCTTGCGGCCTATGGCACAGTATACGGCAGGATTCTTCCCCTCAGTTGGTTATATGATCTGCGGTTTTCAGAGCATCGTCTGGTGCCGGTTAAATACCTACCTGCACATGATCTGAGCGGGACTTGGGAAGACCTGAGTGGAACATGGGTCAGGGAGGCCGGCGAAACCTACGCGGATTGGTTGGGTGGCGGAAGTTTTGACATCGTTCCCTTCGAAATTTCTTTGGCCGTCCTTGCCTATTGTCTCCAACTGATAAAATCGGATGAGACAAAATACGTTCTCGCATGGTTTCAGATGGAACGAAGACTTCGTGAAGAGGATAGGCTTCCTGGATCGAGGGCGGTCGGTCAACTTTTCTCGAAGTTTGGCAAGAGAAGCGGAAGCTATGGTAGAGGGTCGGAGGCTATATATGCGGATCATGTTTTTTTTGAGGAGCTTCGCAGATTCTACCCGAATCTGAAAACGAGGGATCAACTACCTCTTCCGTCCATCCCATTCGGGCTTGGCAAAAATTCGGTTAAGAATTCTATTACCCGAAAGGGAGACCACCTCCTTACAGCGTGCTTTCTGGCCATTCTGATATTGACCGGCATCCGGCAGAGTGAGGCGAGCCGAATGGCGTGCGATGCATTTGAGAAGGATGGGTCAGATTACCTTTTCGTTTCGAACATCTATAAAACAAACCACGGTATCACTACGGAACGGCATGTGTCGGCCGCTGTCGCCGGCTTTATCGATGTCCTGATTGGACTTGGCGGTGTTGGTCTGGGAGACGATAGGCGGAAGGATCTTTTCTCTTACTTCAGGCATACTTTCAGCACAGGGAACCAGCCCATATATTCCTTGGGGAAGAACCACATCAACGTTTTGATGCAGGTCAATTCCTTTTACGAGACTTTCCTTGATGGACAGGCTGATGATTTCCGTAGCTATTGCCCACACGTGACAGCTCATGGGTTCCGTCATGCGTGGGCGGAATTTGCTATGCGGCGTTTCGATGGAAACATCATGCCGCTTATTCGTGATCATTACCGGCACCATTTCGGGTCGAAATATACCAAGGTCTACACGCACAACAAGATTGAGCTATCCGAGTATCAACATCTTGGTCGACGTCAGATATTTGAGCTTGTCAGCCGATATGTGGATGGCGCTGCCACCCTCCATGGGCAACTGGGAGAATTCCTTACGAGGCAAGCGGACAACATCGGCTTGATTGAGATGCATGATAGGAGTGCGCGTGATGCTGCTATTAAACAGATGATTGAAGAGCATGTCGGCGACCCCATCATCACTCCTCACGAATATGGTCTTTGCATTCTGACGGAGAACACGAAGCAACTTGCAAACTGTCGTGACGAAGCTGGCATCCCTAAGACCCAAACTGCGGACATCGACAACTGTGTGGGGTGTGTAAATAGTTGTATGATAAAGCAAACGGACGGCAAGGACGACCCTCACTTCTTAACATTGAAAAGGCGGCTTGCGACCTACCGGGCTGAGGCTCAGGAATGGCAGGACAATGATCTGATCGGCCCACTGTTCATTGATGGTGCCGAAAAGACCCTTCGGGCACTTGAGGCTTTGGTGAGAAAAATGGAGAAGGAAGATGTCTGACTTTGAAATGGAAGAGTTTGATCTCGATTTCTCTCCTCAGATGCCTGACAAGGCTCGCCCGCCTCTCTGGTATCATGAGGCCGATGTTGCGCAGAGCTACAAAAGTATCGTGGATGTCGCTCTCGCTTCATTCGGGGAGAAATTGACATTTATCCACAATTTAAAACCTGGAGACAAAGTTAAAATCAAGGAATGGAAATTAGTCGCCGCAGATCTCAACAAAGCGGCTGGCCTTCACAAGGGTCATCTTCGGAACAAGGATCGACCGGATGTTAGGCGCACTATAGAATTCATAGTGGCATTAAACGCTCGCTTGGAGGCCGCGATTGAAGCCCGGGATTTGAGTAACGTTCGCCCTTCAGCCAGCGACAAGAAGGCCGCCCACGCAGCCCTAATCGAAAAATATCGGAAGCTCGAGCAGATGAAGCTTGCGGAATTCGCCAAGACGGCTTTTGACAAAAATATGGCTGATCGCCTCGCGTCTCAGAAACATTCCTATGTTTCGCTGTTTCAAAAAAACAATCTGCTCCTCGAAGAAAAGGTTAAGTTGGAAGAGCACGTCGAGCAACTGCAAGGCAAGCTCGTTGAAGCATACGGAGAAATCAGCAGGCTCAATGATCAGCTCAGAACCAAGCCGCAGCTAAAGGTGGTGGACTAATGCCAAGTGGTCAGCAATTGGCCAAGGAGAATTTCGCTCGCTTCTCCACATGGGTTTCTGAGCGGGAAGCACGTGGCGATTATGCAGACTATCTCCATCGGGGTAAGCTAAACCGCAGCGAGATCGCTACTGAGCTTGGCTTCGGTGCAAGTGCATTTGGTCAGAACCCCGCCATCAGGAAGCTTGTCGAGGAGCTCGACGTTCGATGGGGATCTCAGCATCCAGCCTCCTCTAAGTCTCTCGCTGAGGAAAGCTCTGCGAGAGAGCGCGCTAATAATCGGGTGAAGCGGACCGAGGCATCAAATTCGAAGCTGTTGCAGCGGATTATAAGTTTGGAAGAGGAGAACCGGCAATTGCGCCGCGAACTGGAAGAGGTGAAGCAATTCAGGTCAGCGAGAGATGCCTTCTTGGAGACAACGAAGGACTTTCGCTGAGCCATGCTTATCCAGGTTTCGAAGACGCGCCAGAACGGCTCTTTTAGCGCCAAGCGCATCGCGGGTGATGGTAGCATCATACAGGTGGCGAATAGCCTCTCTGTTTCGCTGCCAGAGGCTTGCAGGGACGCCGCCAAGGTTGGCTCGTTATGGGAAGTCGATGGGCCAACGCGACAGACCACGTTCACGGCCAACGGTTACACGGTCACCGAGGATCATCTTGAAGCCCATACAGCTCGGTTCGCGAAGCCGGACACCCGATTGCTGGAAACGTGGCTCCAGAGAAACGTGAAGGGGATTGGCGAGGTCAAAGCCAGTCGCTTGGCTCGCAACCCTCGCTTGATCGAAATGATCGAAAAGCAGGACATAAGCTCACTTTTGGAGGCGGGGGTTCCGAGCCAGTCTATCGGGCCGTTGCTGCTTGAATTCCCCAATGATGCCTACATGGCCGCTATCAACTGGCTTGCTGATCACGAGCTTCCGGTTAAGCTGGCAGCATCGCTCTCAGCAGTCTGGCGTGACAAGACGATCGCGATGTTGAAAGAAAACCCATTTCGGCTGCTGAACTTCGACGTCCCTTTCAAGTTGTGCTGCAAGGTCGCGAAGGGGTTCGGTTTTGACTCGTCCCACCCGAAATACCAAGCTGCGTTGGCTGTGGACCTCATCTCGCAGTATTGTCGCGCTACGTCGTCGACCTTGATGCCCAGGCCGGTGCTCGAGAAGAAATGCAGTGAGCTGTGTGTCAACTACGATATGGTCCTGCGACACGCGATGGAACAGGAACTCGTCGGCTATATTCGCGGCGAGGACGGGTTCCAACTTGAGGGGGAATTTCTGCTTGAGGCCCTTACGGGGCAGAGGCTGCGTGATGCGATCCTTCGGTCGCCAGGCGAGGGTAGCAGCGCGGCAGATTGGGAGTGCAGTCTGACGACTGAGGAGGTTACGCAGCAACTGCACAAATTTGAGCAGACCATCCCGTTTAGCCTTACGATTGAGCAGAGGCATGCGGTGTCGCTTGCGACACGTATGAACGTCATCGCGCTATCGGGCGGAGCGGGGACGGGCAAGACGACAATCCTTCAGGCCATCCTGACGGTGTTGGAAAAGGTCTCCCACAGTGTCGATATCTTCCAGATCGCGTTGTCAGGGCGGGCCGCGCAAAGGATGGCCGAGGCCACCAATAGGCCGGCTTCGACAATCGCTAAGTTCTGTGTGGACATGGCAAGGACGAAGCAGGACCAGCGCCCCGACCACTGCATCGTGGTGATTGATGAAGCCAGTATGGTTGATTTGTATTCAATGCACGGCCTGTTGCGATACCTACCTTCCGCGACGCGATTCATCTTCGTAGGTGACGTGGACCAGCTGCCGCCCGTGGGGGGCGGTCTGTTGTTTCATAACATCATGAAATCGGCCTTTCCGGCGGTCGAGCTAACCGCGGTAAAACGCCAAGGGGCTGAGAGCGGAATTCATCGGTTTG
Source organism: Sulfitobacter sp. 1A15299 (assembly GCF_043556915.1). NCBI lineage: Bacteria > Pseudomonadati > Pseudomonadota > Alphaproteobacteria > Rhodobacterales > Roseobacteraceae > Sulfitobacter > Sulfitobacter sp. 1A15299. The sequence goes on from NZ_JBIFFJ010000032.1 coordinate 5,857, forward strand.
CAACAGCAGTGAGGCATCAGCGCGTGGGCATAGCTTTGCCTGACTACCAGGAGGGGGCGAAGATTGACTGCGCTATCCTCCGACACTTGGACCCAGAAGAAATCAGTGAGTTGCTCCATGCTCACGGTGGCCCTAAGCGGTGCGCGATCCTAACTTCCATGCAGGCTGGCGAAGCTGGTGTCGGAAATCTCAACACGGTCATGCAGTGCCGACTGGGCTTCGACCGTCCCGTAGTTCGTCTGGCGCATGAGGACGGCGTCTATGACTACGTGAATTTCAATGGCAACAAGTTCTACTTGAACGACCCAATACTCATCATGAAGAACGATTATGACGTTGGCGTTCGAAACGGTGATCTCGGCACCATCGAGGAGATCTTTGATGAGCCAACCGAGGACGGTCAACTTGGCTCCGTTAAGATCGACGGCCGAATGATCGATCTCAACGAGGACCTTTTGGACAAGATGAACCTCGGCTACGCCATGACCATCCATAAGTCGCAGGGATCGCAGTGGGAGAACGTAGTTCTGGTCTTAGACCGAAGGGCAAAGCACATGCTGGATAAGACGCTGCTCTACACCGGCGCGACGCGCGCGCAGAAAAAGCTAATTGTTTGTAGCGAGGACATGGATCTGATCCAGCATGCGGTGGATCGAGGCTCCATCGCTCTTCAGCGAAAAACGAATTTGTTACAGCACTTGAACGCAGAATTCTAAGTTGGGCCCAATTCGAGCTATGATTGTCCCGGGTATGGAGCAGTGCCTCTTGTTCTTCGGCGGGGAAAAGTGATTGGAGTGACGCATGAGTCTGTTTGAGCAAGGGGACGATGCGGCTGTGCCCGCATCAGAAAAGGCGAAAACTCGCCCGCTGGCTGACCTGCTGAGACCTCGAACCATCGAAGAGGTTATCGGGCAAGAAAAGCTGCTGGCCGAGAATGGTCCGCTGGGCTCCATGTTGGCAGCAAGGAAAATTTCGTCTCTGATCCTGTGGGGGCCGACTGGTGTAGGGAAGACTACCATCGGCAGAGCGCTGGCTGTGAAAACGGATCTACACTTTGAGCAGATCAGCGCAATCTTCAGTGGCGTCGCGGATCTCAAGAAGGCCTTTCAAGCGGCGCGGGACCGCCTTCGAATGGGGCAAGGCACACTTCTATTCATCGACGAGATCCATCGTTTCAACAAGACGCAGCTCGACGCCTTGCTGCCGGTGATGGAGGACGGAACGGTCACCGTATGTGGAGCCACGACAGAGAATCCCTCATTCTCTGTGAACAGGGCCGTGCTTAGCCGGTGTCAGGTGATGGTCTTGGAGCGCCTTGATGACCAGGCGCTATCCACCATGATCGCCCGCGCTGAGAGGGTTCTCGATAGGCCCCTGCCGTTGGAAGACGAAGCGAAAGAACTTCTTTGCGCCATGGCGGATGGTGACGGGCGGGCCCTTCTCAATCTGGTCGAGAGCACGCTTACCTGGCCCCAAGACCGTATCTATTCTGCTAAGGAAGTCGCCAGTCGTTTGACGCAACGCGCGGCTCAGTATGATCGCGCGTCAGAAGGGCACTACTCGATCGCCAGTGCAATCCAGAAATCGATAAGGGGTTCTGACCCAGAAGCCGCAATCTACTGGGTCCATAGGGCGCTTGAGGGCGGCGAAGATCCCCGTTTCATCCTGCGGCGGCTGACGATGATCGCTTGGGAGGATGTAGGGCTGGCAGATCCCGAAGCATCCCGGATCTGTCTCAGCGCGTGGGATACTTTCGAAAAACTCGGCAGTCCCGAGGGCGAGCTGGCTATTTCTCAGGCGGCAATATACTTGGCCTTGGCCCCGAAATCGAATGCTGGCTATGTGGCTCACAAAGCTGCGCGTGCCGATGCGAAAAGAGTCGGTTCAGCGCCACCACCCATGCACATCCTGAATGCGCCCACAGCAATGATGAAGAGCCTTGGATACAGCGAAGGGTATCAATATGACCACGATGCTCTCGACGGGTTTTCCGGCCAGAATTTTTTTCCCGATCGCATGGAAAGGCCCCAGCATTATCGACCTATTGAACGCGGGTTTGAGCGAGAGCTCTCAAAAAGAGTGCGTTACTTTGAAAAGTTGCGGAGAGACCGCAACTCCGAAGGCGAGTGAGAATGGGCGGAGCCAAGAAGCATGGCCTGCACCGATGAACTGTTCCCGCTTGGCATCACCCACATCGAGGTTCAATGCTGGGATTGCGGCCATACAGTGACCCGCAGACCTGGCGACGTGCCGGCTGGGATCACCCAGCACGAGTTCGAGCGCCGGTCTGCCTGCAAGTGCGGGACAGGTTGGCCACAGGTGTCGCGGTTTCCTCGGAAGAAATCGCCATCCATGTGATAGCCTCGCCTTATGGCGTCTATTCATGGCTCTCTGGCTTCAGGAAGGTCTTTAGCATAGACGAGGTTGCTGTCCTCATCGAGGCCAACTCCGAGCCCAAGGCGCCGCCGCCGTTCCCAAAACGCTTGCTCGTCGGGCCCAAGCTGGCCCATTTTCTTTAGCGATGTCTTCAAAGCGTGTTGGCAATTATCGAACTCAAAGTGGCCGACAGGATTAGTATCGCCAAAACAATTCCCAATTATCCACCAAACGAAGCCGGGGCCAAACGCGCTAACCGCATGTGACATCCTGTAAAGGACCGCAATGCGGACTTTCCTGCCATTCGCTGCAACGGCTCGATCTGTGCTGCGCTCGCGAGAGGTTTTGGTGGAAGGGCGGGAAGCTGATGGGGTGGATGGCTCCTGCTTCAACCGGCGTCGCAATGCGCCATAATGCAGGTGTCTAAATCTGCTTTGAGAGGAGCCACCCCATGCAAGTTACCACAATCGGCGTTGACCTGGCCAAGAACGTTTTCCAAGTCCATGGTATCGCAGAGAACGAGGTTGTGTTGTTCAACAAGCCCCTGAGACGGGCACAGTTTCTGCCGTTCTTTGCTAAGTTGAACCCCTGCCTGATCGGCATGGAGTCTTGCAGCAGCGCCCATCATTGGGCCCGCGAATTGACGGCCTTAGGCCACGATGTGCGTTTGATCCCACCGATGTATGTGAAGCCCTATGTCAAACGTGGGAAATCTGATGCCATTGATGCGGAGGCAATCTGCGAAGCGGTGACACGTCCAACCATGCGTTTTGTGGCGATTAAAACGGTTGAGCAACAAGCCCTGCTGTCGCTGCATCGGGCGCGCGACCTTTTGGTTCGTCAAAGAACGCAGTTGATCAACGGCTTGCGAGGACTGGTTGCCGAGTTCGGCATCTACATCCCCAGAGGACTGGCCCGCGTGATTGGGTTTGCTGAGGATATCACACTGGGTGAAGTGCTCGATTTGCCAGACATCGCCAATGAGGTGATCCGCAACCTGTCAGAACAGTTGATGGCATTGCATAAACGGATCCGATGGTATGAAGAGCGCCTCAAGCAAGTGGCTAAAGAAGATGCGCGTGTCCGTTTGTTACGCACGATACCCGGCGTCGGCGCGGTGACGGCTTCTGCGATCATCGCCAGCATCGGCGACGGGCACCAGTTCCGCAATGGCCGGGAGTTCGCCGCCTGGCTGGGCTTGACGCCTGCAAATAAATCCAGCGGAGGCAAGGAAAAGCTGGGGCGGATCACCAAGATGGGCGACCAGTATTTACGCTCTTTGCTTGTCGTCGGCATGACATCACTGGTCCGACAAACACGGTCCCACCCCGAACGTGCCAGCAAGTGGCTGACGTCACTGCTCGAACGCAAACCCGCCCGTGTCGCAACTGTCGCCATGGCCAATAAGACCGCCCGGATCGTCTGGGCTGTCCTAACCCGCGACGAACCCTACAGCCCCCGTGCGGCAGTCTGAGAAGAAAGGAACAACGAGTTAGCAAGACCTGCGAGATGATGGTGCATAAGTCTGCCGCCAAAACCAAGACACTCCGCCGAATGTCCCGGGCGTCATAGCCCGCTAAGCTGTAAGGAACTTGGTTTGCCGAACTCATCAGGGCCAGCGGTCAAAACCGCGCAAACAGGCCGGACACATGACTGCTTCTGACAAATGCACAAATCAAATCAAAAATGTCTTGCTATGCAGGAGCCATCCACACAAGACATTCGCTGCAACTTGTGCCGATGTCCGGTGCGCGAGTGGTAGCGGCCAAGGCCACAACGTCGGGCGCCAGACCTTCGTCAACATTTGCATGACCTCATCGGCACGCTCAGTTCCACGCTTTCTGGCGTTATCGCTTGTGGCTTGCGCCAATCAAAGGGAATTGCCTTAATCATTGCGGATTGGATATGCTGTGATGATCATGACACAGAGTGAATCTTCAGAACTCGACGCTCCAGAAAGCCTTCAACAGCACCTCGCCGCGATCGTCGAGGGGTCGGATGATGCGATCATCACGAAGGGGCTCGACAGCATCATCCGGAGTTGGAACCCGGGCGCGGAACGGCTTTTCGGATACACCGCCGAGGAGGCTATCGGTCGGTCGATTACGTTGATCTTCCCTGATGACCGCATGGACGAAGAAGCCGGTTTCATCGCTCGGCTGCGTCGGGGCGAGCGGATCTCGAACCTGGAGACGGTCCGGAAGCGCAAGGACGGAAGGCTCGTGCCGATCTCGCTCACCGTTTCCCCGGTGCGCAATACCAACGGCAACATCATCGGCGCGTCGAAGATCGCAAGGGATATTACCCTGCAACGCCAGGCCGCAGAAAGGCAGCAGCTCCTTCTTTCCGAGATGCGCCATCGGGTCGGAAATTCCTTCGCGGTGGCCGGCGGGCTTCTGTCCATCGCCGCGCGGCAGGCGGACAGCGTCCAGGAGCTTGTCACAGTAACGCGCCAACGCCTCCATGCATTGGCCTCGGTCCATGCGCGCGCCGTTGATGATCCCGCTGGAGCAAGGCCGGAGGGCACTGCTCTGGTCCAACTCGTCAACTCGATCCTGGAACCCTTCAGCGGGGGCGCTTCCGTGACACTGGATGTGCCGGAGCTCAACGTCAGCCCGGCCGCCATCACACCCCTGTCGCTGGTCATTTTTGAGCTGGCGACCAATGCCGTCAAATACGGAGGCCTCTCTGAAGCAGGAGACGGCGTCGTGATCCGGGCGGAGCAGCATGGCGATCGGCTGATTGTTCGGTGGACGGAAGACTGCGCCACCAAGCCCGCGTCTGGCGAGCCCGGTCACGTGGGTTTCGGGACGCGCATGTGCCAAAGCACGGTTGGCTCGTCGCTCGCAGGGAAATTCTCCAGGGACTTCAGCCCGAACGGCATGACAGCGACGCTGGACCTCGACCTGAGAGCCGTGACGGGCTTGCAGGCGTAGGAGTCCCAACTGGCCTCGCTGGGGAAGTGCGCCGAAGTATTATGAGGCTGGACAGGCTTGGTGACGCGCGTCCGAGCTTAATGAAATGAAGTGGGAGCCAGATCAATGGTTTGCACTGGTTTGTTGAGACTTTCGAACCTTTCAAGCTTCGAGTCGCCGCAGAAAGAAGATGTTTGAAACATCAAAGATAATCCTTTAAGTATCGCTTATCACATTTCAGATAGGCACTATGATCACAGGCCCACAGATGCGCGCGGCTCGCGCCCTTCTCGGCATTGACCAGAAGACGCTGGCCCAACTGGCGGGACTCTCCGTCCCGACGATCCAGCGCATGGAAGCCGGCAGCGGCAATGTGCGCGGCGTCGTGGACAGCTTGACCAAGGTCGTCGCAGCACTCGAGCACGCCGGCATCGAATTGATCGGAGAAGGCTCCGTCAGCACGGCAACCGGGCGCGGTGTGCGTCTGAAAGGTCCTCCACCAGAACCCTAATTCTTCTACCCGCGACGGCGACCGCCGACACCAAGCCGACGATCCCGCCGCTTCCTTCCCAAAGGTGCGGCCACACATGAAAAACACGACAACCGGGCAGAGCGACGTCCCCAGATTCTCCGAACTGTTCACCCCCAAGCTCGTCACCGTCCTGCGCGAAGGTTATGGCCCGGTGCGGTTGCGGGCCGATGCGATTGCCGGACTGACCGTGGCCATCGTTGCGCTGCCGCTCTCGATGGCCATCGCCATAGCCTCCGGCGCAACGCCGGCACAGGGTCTCTACACGGCCATTGTCGGCGGCTTCCTGGTCTCGCTTCTGGGTGGATCGCGCTTCCAGATCGGCGGCCCGGCCGGAGCCTTCATCGTGCTGGTTGCCGCGACGGTGGCGCAGCACGGAATGGAGGGTCTGATCCTCGCCACCTTCCTCTCGGGGCTGATGATGACCGCCGCGGGATTCCTGACGCTTGGCGGCTTCATCAAGTTTATCCCCTATCCGGTCACGGTCGGCTTCACCGCTGGTATCGCGGTGATCATCTTCGCCAGTCAAGCCAGAGAGCTGTTCGGCCTGGCTCTGGAGAATGAACCAGGAGAACTTTTGGAAAAGGTCCCGGCTCTCTGGGCCGCACGATCGAGCCTGACGCCAGCCGCGCTCGGCGTTTCCGCTGCAACGGTCGCCGTGACCCTCGTGGTGCGACGCTGGCGCCCGCACTGGCCGGGGATGCTGATCGCCGTCGGGTTTGCCGCCACAGCGACCGCTGTGCTCTCGTTGCCGGTGCAGACCATTGGCACAAGGTTCGGCGGCATCCCGTCGACGCTTCCGGCGCCCAGCCTGCCTTCGCTCTCGATAGAGACCATCTTCGCGGTCCTGCCGGCCGCAATCTCCTTCACCTTGCTGGGTGCCATCGAGTCGCTGCTGTCTGCCCTCGTCGCTGACGGCATGACCGGCCGCCGCCACCGGTCGAATTGCGAACTCGTGGCGCAGGGTGCGGCCAACATTGGATCGTCCCTTTTTGGTGGCTTCTGCGTGACCGGCACGATCGCGCGAACCGCGACCAATGTCCGTGCCGGCGCGCATGGTCCGGTTGCCGGGATGTTGCACGCCGCATTCCTGCTTCTCTTCATGCTGATTGCCGCGCCACTCGCCTCATATATCCCGCTGGCCGCGCTGGCTGGTGTGCTGGCCGTCGTTGCCTGGAACATGATCGAGAAAACGGCCATCGCGATCCTTGTCCGCTCGGGGTTGGGGGAAGCGACGGTGCTGGGCGTCACCTTTTTCCTGACTATTTTCCGTGATCTCAACGAGGCCATCGTCGTCGGCTTCGCACTCGGGTCGGTCCTCTTCATTCATCGCATGAGCCGCACGACAGATGTTGAGGCAGACGGTGCCTTTATCGGTCTCGATGAGGCCGACACCGTTCACCCGCGCGGAAACTACGATGAAGAGCAGGCCCAGAACCCCGACCTCGTCATCTACCGGATCACCGGCGCGCTGTTTTTCGGAGCGACCGCCTCCATCGGCTCCGTGCTCGATCGCATCCAGGATACCCACAAGGCGCTGATCGTCGATTTCTCGTCCGTGCCTTTTCTCGATTCGACCGGGGCCAACATGATCGAGGGGCTGGCCTACAAGACGCAAAAGCGGGGTGTCGCGCTGTGGCTAACGGGGGCAAGTCGAGAGATCCAGCGTGTCTTCGCCACCCACGGCCTGGAGCCCCCAACGGTCCACTACGCCACGACGGTCGACGAGGCCGTTGCGGAGGTGCGCGATGCCGCCGCGACCGAGCGGGAGGCCGCTTGATGCCCGGAACCAGTAGGGTAGCAAGTCGCCCGGCACGGTGCCGGAACGGTCCGGCCGAGGCCCGGCTGCGCTATGTTCTGAAGGCTCTCGAGCGCCCGCGAACCCAGGCGGAGTTGCGGGATGCGCTCGGGATGAGCAACAGCGGTATCCTCCATCTTCTGCGGCGGATGGAGCGCGACGGACTGGTTCGTCCCGCCGAGCGGGTCGCTTGGACACGAATCTGGGAGCGCGCGGTCACGTCGACGACGGATGGACGTCTATGAGGCCAGAAGCTGGGATTTCCCCAGCTGAGAACATTGGTTTGCTCAACAATATCCGACATTACGCCCTCGGACGAGGGATACGGTCATCCCGCAGGTCAGGGCCCGCGCGGGTTTCGATATGGGTATGGCTCGCATCGAGCTGAGGAGCGGTCATTCGAGAGGCCTCGTTTGAATGACTGCTAAGGGCCGCGATGCCTTGCACCGCCTTTCTGCACCCGCGAGATCCTGAGCGACTGTATGTGGTAATATGGGCTCGTTCCTGCCGTTAGCCGCATCGAGCACTGAGGTCTACTTGGCGGACCTTGCCGCCTTTCGCTGCACTTGCTTGATCGCCGCTGCGCCTGCGAAGGCTCCCGTCGAGAAGGGCCGAAAGCAGTCAATCGCGGCTATACGCAAGAAGGTTCCTTTCGTGCCGGCCGAAGGGAGCGATCGGGTGGGTTCGGAGGACGAATGACACCTTCATCGGACATGCGAATACCGTGGAGTTCATGCGCAGACCACCCAAGGACAGGTAGCCTTCAGCCCAGCAGGGCGTTCAGAACGGGGCATTCCGGGACATCGGTGCCGCTGCATTGTGCCACCGTATCGCTCAATGCTTTCGCGATCCGTTGCAGGTCGGTAATTTTGTCCTGCACATCTTTCAGATGGGCGGAGGCGATCCCTTCCACTTCAGCACAGGTCTGACTGTGGCTGTCGACAAGGCTCAGCAACCCCCGGATTTCCTCGAGCGAAAAGCCCAGATCACGCGCACGCATTACGAAGCGTAATCGACGCACGTGATCCTCGCTGTAGCTGCGGTAACCATTCGGATCACGAGGCGGATCAGGCATAACGCCAATGGTCTCGTAATAGCGGATAGTTTCAAGGTTGCATCCCGTGGCGCGGGCGAGAGCCGCTCGCTGCATCGGCTTCACGGAGACGTGATCTTTTCCCATTCGAATAGCCCTTGAGCCTGTATCACCTACAGACCCTAAATCTCATGGCAGATGACCGCAAGGAGACACCTGCATGGAAACCACAAATTCTGTAATGCCGAAGGACGCATCCGACGTCCCGGAAGGCCGCGGCTGGACTGCCACCGCTATGGCAGCACTTGGCGCACTGGCCATGACCTCGTGTTGCATCCTGCCACTGGTGCTTGTCAGCTTCGGAGTAAGCGGGGTTTTCATTGCGCAAATGGGTGCTCTCTACGCCTACAAATGGTATACTTTCGGCCTCGCAGCCGCTTTCCTGGGATACGGTTTCTATAAAGCTTACCGTCCCGTCCGCTGCGCAGATGGCACTTGTGCTCGCCCGATGAACCGCACCGCAATGCGCTCCGTTCTCTGGAGTGCAACAGCTGTGATCCTCATCGCGATACTCTTCCCTTACATCTCCCCTTACATTCTCTCGTTCTGAAAGGACACTCTGACATGAAACGTATTCTCTACAGCACTCTGGTGCTGTCCGCACTTTTCGCTGCCCCTGGCTTTGCTGCCGAGCAAGTGGCCCGTCTTGAGGTTAGCGAACTCACATGTCCATCCTGCTCCTTCATCGTTGGCAATTCCCTGAAATCCGTGGAAAGCGTAGTGATCGAGGAATTCGCAGAAGGTGAAGATGCCAGTGAAGGACTTTATACAGTCCGGTTTGATGATGAAGTCACCTCTATCGAAGCCCTGATTGCCGCTGTTGAAGCGAATGGCTACCCGGCGACGCTCTTTGAAGACTTGGCGGGTGAAGGCTCTTGACCCATGCGATCGACCAAACCGATGAGGCTCAAGGGAAACGCCTACTGAAGGGCGGCCTTGGCGGCGCACTCTTTGCGGCTTTGTGCTGCTTTACGCCTCTTCTCGTCGTCGCGCTGGCTGGCGCCGGCCTGTCTGCGATAACAGGGTGACTTGATTATGCACTGTTTCCAATGCTGTTTCTGTGCCTTGCAGTGGTAACACAGGCGCTTTGGCTGCGTGCAGGTCGGCTGGGTCCATCCCCCAAGATCTGGTCTACGCTCATCGCGGTGCTTCTGTCGATCTTGATCATCGCTCTGGAGTTTCGCGGAGCTCTGATCCTCACCTTCGTGGCGGCGGTGCTCACCGGTGCCTATGCGATATCACTTAACCGTTTTGCAAAGGAGGTCTGACCATGATGGCGACTGTTTGCTGTTCTCCCTTCGGTCTCGTGCTGGGGCTGCTTTCCATGGCCACCCCATTGTTGGTGATCGGAGCCATTCTTTATCTCGTATTCGCTAAGCCGAAATACGATCCTTCAACAAAAGGGATCTGATCCATGAAAGACTGCTGTTCAAACGAAAACAAGACATATGACCTCATCGTGGTGGGCGCAGGCTCTGCGGGGTTCTCTGCTTCGATTACGGGTGCCGAGGCTGGAAAACGCGTGGCGCTCATAGGACATGGGACAATTGGTGGCACCTGTGTGAACTTCGGCTGCGTTCCCTCGAAGGCCATGATCCGCGCGGCTGAGGCGCTGCACGGGGCGAGCGCTGCGGCACGTTTTCCCGGCCTTTCGGGCAGTGCCAAAGTTGATGACTGGTCCAAGCTCATGGCGGGAAAGGACGATCTGGTCGCGACGTTGCGCCAGAAGAAATATGCCGATCTGCTGCCCAACTACGAGGGGGTCGATTACATCGATGAAGGTCCAGCCACTTTGATTGAGGGCGGCGTCCAAGTTGGAAGCCGCAGGATTACCGCCCCAAAAGTGCTGATCGCGACCGGTAGCCAAACCTTGGTCCCGGCGATCCGCGGCATCGAGGATGTTCCCACCCTCGATAGCAAATCGCTTCTGGAGTTGGAGACGCTGCCCGAGAGCCTGATCTTTATCGGTGCCGGTTATATTGGCGCGGAGCTGGCGCAAATGATGTCGCGCATGGGGGTAAAGGTGACGATGGTGGCGCGCTCGCGACTGTTGCCGGGAGCCGAGCCCGAGGTCTCCGATGCCTTATCAGAAGCATTCAAGGCTGAAGGCATTACGCTTCTGACCGGTTTGCAATATGACAGCGTTCTTGGATCAAAGGATGGCGTTACCCTGAAGGTCATTCAGAACGGTGCCGTAAAGGAAGTAACCGCCGAGCGAATTGTTCTCACCGCCGGTCGGCGTGCCAATACCGAAGATCTGGGTCTTGAGGAGCTGGAAGTGCAGACTGACAGTCGCGGGGGGATCGTTGTGGGGCAGGACATGCAGACCTCGCGCCCCGGTGTGTATGCCGCTGGCGATGTGACTGATCGCGACCAATTCGTCTACATGGCGGCCTATGGTGCCAAGATCGCGGCGCGAAACGCGGTCGCAGAGGGAGATGGCCACTATGACAATAGCGCGATGCCCTGGGTGGTCTTTACCGACCCGCAAGTCGCGGGTGTAGGGCTGAGTGAACAGCAGGCACTCGACGCAGGCCATGATGTGAAAACCTCGGTGCTACAACTCGATCAAGTGCCACGCGCTCAAGCGGCCCGCGATACACGGGGGCTCATAAAGCTCGTGGCCGACCGCGAGACTGACAAGCTGCTTGGCGGCCAGATCATCGCCCCTGAAGGGTCCGATACTATCCAGACCCTGGTGATGGCGCTGAAGGCGAGGCTGACGACAAAGGAACTGGGTGAGACAATCTTTCCTTACCTGACCACGGTTGAAGGACTGAAGCTCGCTGCGCAGACCTTTGACAAGGACGTGGCCATGCTGAGCTGCTGCGCCGGTTAAAATCTGCCTTTGCTCCGGCCCGCCGTTGATGGGCCGGACATCTCTCGCAAGAGGCGGCTGCGAGGCGTGATTTTCGACATCTCCGGAACCTTGGTGCATGGCTGTAGTTATATACAGAGTTCTGGGGCAGGCTGGAGTTATTGGTGAAAACATCGCATCTCGCATTGGACAAAGGCGTTGGTCTGCTCGCCGGGTTGGCGACGACCAAGGTCACGGAATACGCACAGCAAGCGCTTAGGGCTGCCACACCTCAGGATACCCGTCGGCAAGAACAGCGTGTCCGACCGGGGACACCCATTCCGAGTAGCCGCCAAAAAGACAGCCGATCTCGCTGGCTCGACGAACTCGCGCTCGGCTTCAGCGCCCCCACAGGGGTTTTCCTGCTGCTGCGCACCTCTGCCGCCTCACCGAGGCGCGGGTCCGAACACCAGACCTAAAGGAGAAATTCCTATGTCAAAATTGCAGCTTGAGAACGCACGGGCCATCGTGACAGGCGCAAGTTCCGGGATCGGCGCGGGTATCGCGCGGGCCTTCGCCACGGCGGGCGCCTCAGTCATTGTCAATTTTCGTTCCGACGAGGAGACGGCCGATCGCATTGTCGCTGAAATTCGAGAGGACGGCGGTCGCGCCGAGGCAGTTCAGGCCGATGTTTCGACGCCGGCAGGTTGCGGAACACTATTCGAAGCGGCGGATGAGCAATTTGGCGGAGTGGACATTCTCGTATCGAACGCCGGCATCCAGCGCGATGACACCTTCACTGAGTTGAGCCTTGAAGACTGGCGCAAAGTCCTCGACGTCAACCTGACCGGCCAGTTCCTCTGCGCGCAAGAGGCGGTGCGACGCTTCCGCCGTCAGGGTCTCGATCCGGAACGGTCTCCGGCGCTCGGAAAGATCATCTTCACCAGTTCCGTGCACCAAGCCATACCTTGGGGGGGGCATGCGAACTACGCCACCGCCAAGGGTGGGGTTAAGCTTCTGATGGAATCGATGGCGCAGGAGCTTGCCTGCGAGAAGATCCGCGTCAACGCCATCGCGCCCGGGGCGATCAAGACGGCCATCAATCGCGAGGCTTGGGAGGACGAGAAGGCCCGGAAAGAGCTTCTGCAACTCATCCCTTATGGCCGGGTGGGCGAAACCGAGGATGTGGCCGAGGCCGCGATCTGGCTCGCGTCGGACGCGTCAGATTACGTGGTCGGGACGACGCTCTTCGTGGATGGCGGCATGATGCTCTACCCCGCCTTCCGCGAGGGCGGCTGATGCCTACCCGCAATGCTGGATACCTGCCGCTGCGAGACTACGCTCTCCTCGGCGATTGCCACGGCGCGGCCCTGGTGGGCCGGGACGGTGCAGTCGACTGGTTCTGCTCAGGCCGCTTTGATGCGCAGCCAGCCTGCTGGGCGCTGCTGGATGCGAAGCAAGGCGCCACCTTTCGCATCGCTCCCATCGTAGGGTCTTACGAAAGCGAACGAGCCTATGTGGACAGCACCAACATTCTGCGCACCACCTTCACAACCCCGACCGGGCGCGTTTCTGTCACCGACTTCCTGCCGGTCCGCAGCACGGCCGGTGCAACCGAGCCGTTCGTCGATCTCGAGGCTCCGGGCTGGCTGGTGCGCATGGTCGAGGCGCTGGATGGGCAGTGCGATCTTGAGCTGACCTACGATCCGGGCACCTGTGCGTTCGATCCCGACGCGGGCGATCCCCCAGAAATGCGACTGTTCCAGCAAAGCACGCCGAGCGCGGAACGAGCAAGTTCGGTCATCACTCTGACAGCGGGTGAGCGGCGTGCCTTCATCCTGGCGCCAGCCGAGGCCAATGTAAACAGGCCGGTTGAACAGGCGGAGGCGCTGTTGCATGAGACGGCTGACTTCTGGCGCTGCTGGTCAGGGGACTCCCAATACAACGGGCCATACCGTGCGGCCGTGCAGCGCAGCGCTCTGGCACTCAAGGCGCTGACCTATGCACCCACCGGTGCCATCGTCGCCGCGCCCACAACTTCCTTGCCGGAGGATCTCGGCGGCGAGCGGAATTGGGACTACCGCTATAGCTGGCTGCGGGATTCAGCCTTCGTTCTCCAGGCTCTCGGTGGATTGGGCTATCACGCAGAGGCAGGTCAATACTGCCAATTCCTCGGGAGTTGTTGCGTCCAAACCTTGCCGGATCTGCGTATTCTCTACAGCATCGAGGAAGAAAGCCCAATCGAGGAACGCTGTCTCGATCACCTGGACGGCTATGCTGGCTCGAAGCCTGTTCGCGTGGGCAATGCCGCAGCTGGCCAGGCGCAACTCGACATTTATGGCGAAGTTGCCGACTGGGCGCTGGCTTATCGGGCCTTGGGTGGACCGCTGGACGAGACGCTTCGGACCATGCTGGAGGGCATTGCGGATCATGTCGCGCAGGTCTGGAACGAGCCCGACCAAGGCATCTGGGAGATGCGCGGAAAACCGCGCCACTATGTCCACGGGAAGGCCATGGCTTGGGTCGCGATGGATCGCGCCATTCGACTGTTGGGAGAGCGCGAGACATGGTGCCAAGCGCGCCGAGAGATACTCGAGGCCCTACAATCCCATGCCGATGATGGTGAGGGAGGTGGCTTTCGCCAGACCTTCGTGGACGGCGGCATGGATGCTGCGCTTCTACTCCTGCCTATGCTCGATCTTTCACTGTCGGACGAGGCCCTCGATCGAACGGTGCGCGGCGTGGAGCGGGCATTGCGCCGTGGCGATTACGTATCAAGATACGATCTCGAAGACACCGATGACGGATTGGCCGGTGGGGAAGGAGCATTCCTTATCTGCTCCTTCTGGCTGGTTGATGCGCTTCTTTGCACCGGCCGTGCGGACGAAGCACGCAGCTTGTTCGAACGCCTCTTGGATCAGGCAAACGACGTCGGGCTCTACGCCGAGGAGATCGACCCGGACAGCCATGGCTTCCTCGGGAATTTCCCACAGGCCTTCACACACCTGGCGTTGATCAACAGCGCCATCAACCTCGAACTCTACGCGAGTGGCGGCGACGGTGCGCTGCGAGGGACCCACGCCGACAGAATAGCCCGAGCCGCGCCTCAGAGGGATCGACGCGCTCCGCCTGGCCCAAACAGCGATACCGCACGGCCGCTTCGCACTATCCGGTCTCTTGGATCTCGATCCAAAACAGAAGAGCGGAAAGTGTCATCGGATAGACCGCAAGGCGTTCCGCTGGCTGCAATGATGTCCGGCGAGGTCTGCTCTCCTGAGCTTGAGGAGTGTGCCCGCTGCGGCAGTCGGTTCCCCACTCCCGGGGTGGAGCATCAAGGCCGCCACTACTGTTGCGACAGATGTGCCATGGGGCCGAGCCCTCGAATGAAAGCCCGCATGATGGTCCGTATGGCCCCGATCCTTATTGGACTTGTCGGCGCCGGAGCTTTCGTGGGCTGGCTGGCCAAGCGTGACAATCGAAACAAATGAACCAAGGAGATTTGCAATGAGCAAGACATACGACCTGATTGTTATCGGAAGCGGCACCGCCGCCACCACTGTGGCAAAGCGTGTCAGCGCCGCCGGCCGAAGTGTGGCTGTAACTGATTTCCGCCCCTATGGCGGCACTTGTGCCCTGCGCGGCTGCGACCCGAAGAAGATGCTGATCGGAGGCACCTCTGCCGCCGATCATGCCCGGCGAATGCAGGGCAAGGGGGTCGAGGGCGACGTGCGCATCGACTGGCGCGAACTACTGGAGTTCAAGCGTGGCTTCACCGACCCGGTGCCAGAGAAGAAGGAGAAAAGCTTCTCCGAAAGTGGCATCGCGACCTTCCACGGGCGGGCCCGTTTTGTCGGTCCGAACGCGGTGGAGGTCGATGGCGAGACCTTGGAGGCCAAGCACATCGTTTTGGCGACCGGCTCTGAGGCTATGAAGCTGGGGATTCCCGGTGAAGAGCATCTGATCGACAACGAGGGTTTCCTCGAAATGGAAAGCCTGCCGCGCCGCATCGTGCTGGTCGGTGGAGGCTATATCGCGGCGGAATTTTCCCACATCGCGGCGCGGGCCGGGGCCGAGGTGACGATCCTCCAGCATGGGGATCGGATGCTGACGGGGTTCGATCCGGATCTGGTCGGATGGCTGATGGAAAAATATGAAGAGATCGGCGTCACCCTGCATACCGGCACCGAGGTCGAGCGCGTCGAAAAGACCGAGGATGCCTTTCGCGTAACCGCGACCGGCGAAGGGGGATCGAGAACCTTCGATGCGGATCTCGTCGTGCATGCCGCTGGCCGGAAACCCGAATTCGCGCCGCTTGACCTCGCGGCGGCTGGCGTCGAACTACGTGACGGCAAGCTGGCGCTGAATGAATACCTACAAAGCTCCTCAAACCCGGCAGTATACGCCGCCGGCGATACTGCGCAGATGGGTCCGCCGCTGACCCCTGTTTCCAACCAGGACGGCAAGGTGGTTGCGGCAAACCTGCTTGAAGGCAACCACAGCAAACCGAACTACAATGGCGTGCCCTCGGTCGCCTTCACCCTGCCGCCCATTGCTCGTGTAGGGCTCGACGAGGCCGAGGCCCGGGAGCAGGGACTGAAGTTCCGCATGCAGTGCGACCGGACGCCCGGCTGGTTCTCGACGCGCCAGCAGGCGGAATCCGTCTCCGGCTACAAGGTTCTGGTCGAAGACGGCAGCGAGCGCATTCTGGGCGCGCATCTGCTGGGACCGCATGCCGATGAGGTCATCAATGTCTTTACTCTTGCCGTGCGGCACGGGCTGACGGCCGACCAACTCAAGGACACGATGTTCGCCTATCCCACCGGAGCGTCCGACATTTCCTCTATGCTGTGAATGCCGTCGGTTCTTACCAACGGGGCAGGAGCAGACATTCGGCCCGTGGCTTCAAACAGCTTCGTCTGCTCTGCCCCACTCAAGCATGGCTTCGTCACGCGAGCTCAGCGAATGATGAGTTCGGTGAAATTGCATTGCGGCGTGACCTGACCCGCTGAATGTCCAGAATGGCAGGTCGCGGTAAGCGAGCCCATGTTGCAACTGCGAGGCCCTCTGCAACCAGAGCCGTCAGTGTGGGCTCTTTGTGGAACCTCGCTGCGCCGCAGGTAGGACATCAGACATTGTAGCTGGTTTAAGGGAAGCTATGCGAACTTTGCTGCCGTTGGCATCCGTTAATCCAATGGCCGCTTTACGATCAAGACAGTTGCATCGAACCATTGGCGAAAGCTCTGTTAAATAATGATAGACCCGATCATGCCCGGAGCTTATGTCAGGCCCGATGAAGCCAGTTCTTATCTACTTCGCCGCAGCGTTAGCCGAAATTGTTGGATGCTTTGCTTTCTGGGCTTGGTTCCGGCTGGACAAGAGCGTGCTCTGGCTGGCACCGGGGATGCTATCCCTTGCCGCTTTTGCCTGGCTACTTGCGCTCAGCCCGACTGAACAGGCGGGACGCGCCTTTGCAGTCTACGGTGGCATATACATCGTATCGTCTCTGCTATGGCTATGGGGTGTGGAAGGCCATCGCCCTGATCAATGGGATGTTATCGGAACCGTCATTTGTCTTATCGGTGCGGGCATTATTCTCTGGGCACCGCGTGGAACCTGAGAGGAGGCGGAGGACGGTGCGAAGCGCTAAATCGTTCGATTGGATCGCCTTCTGGGTCCCGCATTCCGACAACTCGGTTACACGTTCCTTCCCCGCACTGTAGTGGTCGTGCAGGCTTTTTGCCGCCCTCGAAAGCCCCCACTCATCCTCTATGTAGCATTGATCGAAGTGGGCTCGCTGCCGCCTTCCGCTGTGCAGAAAATACCCTCGATCCGCAGCTGCTTGAATGTCAGCTGTCGCCATCGACTCACGGCAGCCACGCACTTGCAGCGAATGCACACTTTCCGCCCGACATTCACTGGTGATCGCAGACGTGGCGAATAGCGAGCACGTGCGGCGAACGGCAGAAAGGTCCGCTCTGCCGACTTTCACTTCCCGAGAATGCTGCACGACGAACGAATGGCCGCTGTGGTGAAGCTGCACCGCTACGCTCGGCCACGAGGCGAACGGCAGCTCTGGGCCGATCACGACAAGCACGCCCATGCTGCCACTGCGAAGCCTCCTACGACCAACGCGGTCAGTTTGGGCTCGGACCCGACCTTCGCTGCGGTCTGAACCACGGGCCGCGACGCGGACTTTCCTGCCCTTCGCTGCGGCCGCACAGTTTCCGTCGAGGTTGCGAGAACCTTCGAAAGGAGGGCGGAAACCAGATCTTCGCGGCAGTTGCGAGGTATAGGCTCACCGTATTAGAAAGCTAATGAACCTGCGCAGGCGCTTTTGTCCGCAGCAAAGATCGAAGACATCATGACGAAACTATCTAACACCGAGAAACTGACCGCCGCTGTTAATGCGACCATCGCTGTCGACCATGTTTGTGGTCAGGGAACTTGAGAATGGATTCCGACATCGAGATCAGCCGGGGGTTTGGCCGCGTTCAAATGGTTCGCGGCCGGACCTGCATGTTTGAGTTTTTTCCGCTAATGGACGCCGGGCTCATCGTCTCGGCCAAGTGTCTTCGAAGAGGCAAGGCTGTCGGAGAGGGCCACGGCTTCCTCATACATGATGCGATCGAGGGCCGGGACTCTTTTGCATTCTGGCCGCCACACCTGTTCCGTTTCGTCAGGAAGCACATCGCCGAAGCGATGATGCGGGAAGGGTATTCCGCACACGATGCGATGGCGGTGGTGCAATGCATGAATGACGCCGAGGCCGATGTCGTCAAAGGTGCAAAGCAGCGACGCATATCGAGGCGTGCAGAGTTGCGATGGCGCGAGTCTGGCGGGCCCGCCCGTAAGGGCTGCATATCTTAGTATTAAACTACAAGAATATTTTTGTAGTCTATTCGTGTTCAGGAATTGTCTGCGCTCGGTTTCTTGTCCGAAGGGCGTTCCGACGCGTCGTAAGGCGCATTCTTGATGAACCTGCGCAGGCGCTCTGGATCATGGGGCCGATCTCGGCCCGCGGTTCTGCCGACATAGATCGCATAGACGATGGCGGCCGCGCCAAAGACGACAGATCCAATCGATACGATGATGTCGAATGTGGTCATGGTCCCTCCGTTGCGCCGCTGTTCATGTCACGGTGAATAGGATATCACAGAGTTCGAGTTCTGTCGCAGACCTCAGAGTCTATTGTGTGATAGAGTAGGTTAACCGTTGGGAGGGCGAACCAATGACAGACCCAAAACCGGATGAATCAGACCCCAAGTGGACTGAATGGTTCATTGAGAAGATGGGCCAGCCTGGACCCGACGAGGAAGCGTTTTTCGAACGACGGCGGCGCCTTGGGATTGGAGTTGGCCTCGATGAGGACGGGAAGCTTGTCTATGAAAAAGACCTTCCCGAGGCCAAGAAGACCTCGAAGCCAGAGCCGTAAATAGAGGCGTTTAATAGTGAATTGAAAATCCACTTGTCGGTAGTCAGGCGCTGTCGCCCTCTGACGGCTGGGGCGCAGCGAGTGCCAAGGGGAACGGACAAAGCGCCTGAAAGTGCTTCGCGACCTGCCGCACCTTGTCATGGGTAAGTCCCATCTCTGCCATGAAAGACAGTTGGAGCTCCAGAGAGATTTCAGAGAAAAAGGAGAAGGCCGGCCCCATGGCTGACTGAGCAGTCTCAATGTCTGAGATTGCGGCGGCAAGCTGACAAGCCGAAAGGTTCGCACCGTATGGTGCGTTCACAGTTTCGAGGATCTTCGATGCGACGTGCATTTCTCCTCACATACGCGCCATTGGCAAGTTAGTCCCTGTCGTCATCTGACGACAGGAACGCAGCGAGTGCCTGCATGCGCTTTGATGGGCCTTTGTAACGCGCCCCTCGGACGAAACCGCCGTTAGCGCGCGCCATATCAGCGGGCGAAACTTCACCAGAGCGAAGTAGTTCTTCATCGCGTTCGCGCGCGGCGGCCTTCTCAGCTGCGCGGTCTTTGAACGAAAATCTGGGCGCCTTGGGTTTCATGTTGCCTCCCTCGCGGGAAGCTTATCACATCGATGCCGATTTCTTCCTGGGAAACCGGGACACCTGTGGCCAGCCTGTGCCGCACTTGCAAAATGTGAAAAGTGCCAACTGAAGATATTAGGGCCTGTGGACATTGAGGATTTTCAAATCACCTGAGGTTTGATTCAACCTTCCAAAAGGGAGGTTTGAATGGAC
>NZ_JBIFFJ010000033.1:0-25243 GCF_043556915.1 Sulfitobacter sp. 1A15299
CAATCCAGAACCCCCAACTATCAAAACCAAACCTGCAGACTCTCGTTATGAGTGAGGGACCAGTGGGGGGCAGGTCAATAGATGCTCCACCTTCCGAGAGGATAGGCATCCTCTTGAGCAACGGGGTTGCCGACGACGACTTATCCAAGTCATTAAGCAGCCCTTCTGTCCAAGAGCCTCAGGTGGTTTTCAATGCTGGGTCTGCTCCACCGTCCGCCCTCTATGCCCTGCAATTGCTCGTGGACAATCGAGAACCGATGCCGGTAGCCGATTGGGAAAGCACCATCCGCAACCGCTCTAGAGGCGACCTAAAGGCATTAGAACTAATCGACGTTCGGGACGGGCTCGTCGGCGTTACCTTTGATGGCCACATTAGTGCAGAGGCTGCATTGCGGTACGCAGCGGCCAAAACGCCTACTCTGGTGGCAACCAGAGAGATCCTGTTGAATGACCCTGAGGCTAGTGGCGAAGAGATAGCCTCAGAGATAGCCGAGAGGTTCGCCCGCAAGTACAACACCAAGAGCACGAGGCTGAGGGTAGGCAATGCCCTCCGTCGCTGGGCGGTTTGGTTGGAACCTCACCTCGTAGATCCACGCGGAGGAAATAGAGCCCAGAGGCTTGCCATCTCAGCACACGCAACCCAGCCCGGCGTTGGAGCGCCGAGTATGGCGGTTCCTGAGGTGCTTGACCGTGTTCAGCGAGTGCTCGACGATGGCCTACGCGGCGCGGCTGCAGCCGAAGCGGCGGGAATTCCACGCTCGACCTTGTATCACTGGGAGAGCAAGGGGCTAGTCAAAATCCCTAACAAACAAAGTCGGAAGCGCCGTAAGCCCAAAGGAGGGTAGCCGAGTACCTAAATTGACTGACTGCGGTTGATAGCGCCACCTAAGTGAGCCATTCTGGTGGGACAATTCTTAACTTGCCCAGCGCGTGACCTAAGTAGCTTTAGTGGTTTAGCGGATTGGTAGGCGATCCAGGGTCGCCCACCACTTTCTCCCCCCGCGATAATTCCTGTGCGCAGCCAAGAGCGTGCCCGTGGCGACCGAACAATGGCGCGTCCGATGGCTATCAAGGGAGCAAGACTTCGCTCCGCAAAAACCCCTCAAGCGCCATCTCCAAATCGTCGTAAACGAGCTGAACCCGAACCCTTTGAACCGATCCAAGGTCGAACGTGAGGTAAGGCTGCGGATCCCCCTCCAGAATCGCATTCGGCGTCGGCAATGAATCGTGGCAGGGCGGCATCGGCAAATTCCGCATCGATGCGTCGTTCACCGCGATTGCCATGGCGCTCAGCCCGCAGCGCCAGCTCCACAGATGGGTGACATAAAGGAAGTCTCGCCCATCATACTGCCGCAGGGCGATCCAATTGCCGCGGGTGGCGTTCAGAATCGGCCGCACCTCTGCAGCGGTGGTGAAACGGCCCGTAGGCGTCTGGTCTTCGGCAATCAATCCGGGGGGCACGGCACCCATGTAGAATGCAGGTGGCGGGGCCGCCGGTGCCGGGGGCGCTACCGGTCGCGCGGGGGCCGCGGGGCGTGGCGGCGCCTGCACCGTCATCGGCGCATCCAGTCGGCCAACCCCGTCAGATGGGCCAGAGGGGCCGCCCAGGCTGATCGCGATCACGGCGAAGACAAAATCGAACATCCCGAACCCCTTTCGCAGGCCGCTCTAATTGCTGGCTTTTGCCGAGAGAGTCCTGCCCCTATACTGGCCGAAAACCAAAGGCCGCAGCTCAGTATGACACGCAATTCGCGTACCCCGCAAATTTTCAACGTCGTCATCGTGGGCCAAGAGGGGCGGCTGGCCTATGAGGCGCTGCTCTTCGCCGCCTCCCTGCGCCATTCCTGCCCGGACTTTCAAGGCCGCCTGCTGATCGCCGAGCCGCAGCCCGGCCCGCTTTGGGACAGTGACCCGCGCATCACCGACAGCGCGCTGCGCGAGGCGCTGAGCGCGTTTGGGGCGGAGTTCGTCCCCTTCGAAAACCAACATTTCGGCAGCACCTATCCCAATGGCAATAAGATCGAGATGCTCAGCGCCCTGCCTGCGGGCGAACCCTTTGTTTTCTTTGACACCGATACGCTGATCACCGGCGATCTGGCGGCGGTGCCCTTCGACTTCGACCGCCCCTCGGCCTCTCTCAAACGCGAGGGCACATGGCCCGAGCCGCAGCTATACGGGCCGGGCTATAGCACATTATGGAAGTCTCTTTACGACAAGTTCGGCCTCGACTTCGCCAGCAGTCTCGACCTGAGCCAACCGGATGAATATTGGCGGCGTTATCTTTATTTTAACGCCGGGTACTTCTACTACCGCTGCCCGAAGGAATTCGGCGATCTCTTTCTGCGCTACGCGCTGGCGGTACGCGACGACCCTCCGGTCGCGCTTTGCGCGCAGAGCTTCGACCCTTGGCTCGACCAAATCGTGCTGCCTTTGGTGATCCACGCCCTTGGCGGCGGGCGAAACGCCCTGCCCGCTGGCCTGTTGGATGGTACGGTCTCCTGCCACTATCGCTTTCTGCCCCTGCTCTACGCCCGCGAGAGCGATCAGGCGATCGAGGTGCTGGAGATGATCACGGCCCCCAACCGGATGAAAAAGCTGCTCAAGCAGCGCGATGCGATCAAGCGGATGGTCTATCAGGGACGCGGGGCCAAGGTGCGCGCGCTTTTCGATCAAGACAACCTGCCGCGCCGCGAACAGGCGATCCGCAACCGGATCAAATCAAACGGTTTCTGGATGCGCTGAGCCCCGCCTGCCCCGTTGTCTGAAGAAATCTTTGCGCCTAGGCTGCGCGAGATCCATTTTCTGAGAGGACAGACCAATGGCCGACAGCCCCACCCCACGTTTCGACACGCTTCAAATTCACGCGGGCGCGAGCCCCGACCCGGCCACCGGCGCGCGGCAGACACCGATCTACCAGACCACGGCCTATGTCTTTCGCGATGCCGATCACGCGGCGGCTTTGTTTAACCTTCAGGAAGTCGGCTATATCTATTCGCGCCTGACCAACCCCACCAACGCGGTCCTGCAAGAGCGGATCGCCACGCTCGAAGGCGGTGTCGGGGCAGTCTGCTGCTCATCGGGCCATGCCGCGCAGATCATGGCGCTGTTCCCGCTGATGGGGCCGGGCAAGAATATCGTCGCCTCTACCCGTCTCTATGGCGGCACGGTCACGCAGTTCAGCCATACGATCAAACGCTTTGGCTGGTCCTGCAAATTCGTCGACTTCGACGATCCGCAAGCCGTGGCCGACGCCATCGACGACGACACCCGCGCGGTCTTTGGTGAGGCTATTGCAAACCCCGGCGGCTATATCATGGATGTGCGCGCCATTGCGGATGTGGCCGATGCGGCGGGCATTCCGCTGATCATCGACAACACCAGCGCCACCCCCTACCTCTGCCGCCCGATTGAGCATGGGGCGACGCTGGTGGTGCATTCCACCACCAAATACCTCACCGGCAATGGCACCGTCATGGGCGGCTGCGTGGTGGATTCAGGCAAGTTCGACTGGTCTGCCAATGACAAATTCCCCTCCCTTAGCCAGCCCGAGGAAGCCTATCACGGCATGAAGTTCCACGAGACCTTCGGCCCGATGGCCTTTACCTTCCATGGCATCGCCATCGGGCTGCGGGATCTGGGGATGACGATGAACCCGCAGGCGGCGCATTACACGCTGATGGGGATCGAAACCCTGTCGCTGCGCATGGAGCGGCATGTGCAGAACGCGGTTAAGGTGGCCGAATGGCTCGAACAGGACGGCCGGGTCGACTATGTGACCTACGCCGGGCTGAAATCCTCGCCCTATCACGAACGCATGCAAAAGGTTTGCCCCAAGGGCGCGGGCGGGCTTTTCACCTTTGCGGTCAAGGGCGGCTATGACGCCGGCGTGAAACTGGTCAACAGCCTTGAGATCTTTAGCCATGTGGCGAACTTGGGCGATACGCGCTCGCTGATCATTCACTCCGCCTCCACCACCCACCGCCAGCTGACGGCAGAGCAGCAGGAAGCGGCGGGAGCCGGTCCGGGCGTCGTGCGCATCTCCATCGGGACCGAGGATGCCGACGATCTGATCGCCGATCTGGATCAGGCGCTGGCCAAGGCGACCAGCTAAAACATCTCCCCCGCCGATCACCCCGGCGGGGGTTTGTCCCTCTGCGGTCGCTTACTGCCCCGGGGCAATCGCAAAGGTCATGGAAACCTGCACCTGCACCTCGACCTCACCTTCGGCCACGGCACTGTCCATCGCCATCCCCATACGGGCGGCTTCGAACATCTTGGGCTGCGCGTGCGAGTTTTCGGTCATGCGGATCAATGTGCCAAGCTTCACGCCTGCTGCCTCGGCCAATTGCCGCGCGCGTTCGGTGGCATCGGCAACGGCGGCTTTGCGCGCCTCGGCCAGCGTGTCTTTCGGGTCTTGCAGACCGAAGTCCAAGCCGTTGAAATCATTCGCACCCTCGTCAATCACCGCATCCATCATCGCGCCCAGACGGTCGAGATCGCGCACCTTGACGGTGACGGAGTTGCCCGCCTGATAGCCAGTGATCCGCGGCGGCTGGCCGTCCTCATGCGCGCGGTTGTCATGCACCGGGCGCAGGTAGAACCGGCTGGTCTGACGGTCCTTCGCCGCGACGCCCTGCGCGTCGAGCTCGGTCAGGATCGCGCTCACGGCGGCGTTCACCTTGTCCATCGCGGCCTTGGCGGTTTCGGCCTCTTCGGTCACGCCCAAAGTGATCGTCGCCATGTCGGGCGCGGCGGCGATGCTGCCTTGGCCGGTGACGATAATTCCCTCTTCCGGTCCCTGCTGGGCCGAGACCATTCCGGCCCCCGCCATCCACGCCAGCGCCACCCATTTCATCAGTCGCATGTTCGTTCCTTTCCGTGCATCAATGCCCCGCCATTTGCCCATCGTGAGCCGGCTCTGACAAGCACCTGCGCGGCGCGCACCCTTTCCTTGGGCGAACTCCTGCTCTATCCTTCGCGATGACTGCGGCGCGTCTGTAAGTGCGCCCGACCCCATGCTAAAGTCGACCGCGATGAAGCCGAATTTTACCCTCTCCCTGTCGTTCGACGGCATTCGTTTGCTCCACCGCACCTCGGGCGGATGGCAGCTTGTTGGTGAAGTGGCGCTCGACAGCGCCGATCTGGCGGCGGAACTGGCGGTCTTGCGCAAAACCGCCACGGCGTTGGAGCCGGGCGGGCTGCGCAGCCTGCTGTTGATCCCCGACGCGCAGATCAAATACCTCACCATCGACACGCCGGATATGGACCCCGCCGCCCGCCGTGCCGCAGCAACAGAGGCGCTGGAGGGAGCCACGCCCTATACGGTGTCCGATCTGGTGTTCGATGTGCATTCCGATGGCGGGCAAAGCCATGTTGCCGCCGTGGCGCGTGAGACGCTGGAGGAGGCCGAAGCCTTCGCCGTGGAGCACCGTTTCCACCCGGTTAGCTTTGCCGCCGCACCGGCCAGTGAGAGGTTCGGTGGCGCGCCGCATTTCGGCACAACGAAAGCCGCATCCGACCTGCTGGAACCCGGCGAAACCGTGGCGCCCGAAACGGCCCCCATCGCGGTTTCCGGCGTAATGAGCGCGCCTGAAGGCCCGGTCGTGGGCACGGAAGAGACGACCCCCGTGGCCGAGCCTGAGCTTGCCCCGGCCCCGGAAGAGACGCCGCCACCGGTTGAGGAAAACCTGCCGAAGTTGGGGCCGACCAAGGGTGCCTCAGAAACCTCCCCAGCGTTGGCGCCAACCCCCGAAGAGACACCACCGCCGCTGAACGAAGACCTGCCCGCCTTGGATGCGGTAGCGGAAGCGGAGGAGACGGCAGAGGCTGAACTGGTCCCCACTCCAGAGCAAACCCCACCGTCGCTGGCGGAAGACCTGCCCGCGCTGGAGACCCCCGCGCCAAGCGAGGAACCGGCAAAGACGGAGGCGGACGAGCCGCCCGCCCCCACGGGCAGCGTTGCGGCATCCGCAGCCCCCCTCGCGGCAGCAGCAGCGGCAAGCGCGCAGGCAGCACCGCGGCCCGCGCCTTCGCGCAAGGTCGATTTCTCCGCGCCGCCCTCCCGCAGCGCCCCTGCAGCCGGTTTTGCAAGCCGCCGTGGCGGGCCAGACAACGCGCCCAGCCTTGGCGGCGCGCGCCGGGAAGCCCCCCCGCCTCCGCCTGCCCCTGCCGCCCAAGCGGAACCGACGCCCGCGCCCGCCCCCAGCACGCCGTCCCTGCCCATCGGCGCACCTTCGCCCGCCGCGGCCCCGCTTGCGCCGCAGATGCCCGTCGAACCGGCCACCGCCGCCGCCGCGACAGAGGCCGCAGCCCCCCAGCCCGACAGCAGTTCGCTGACGCCCGAGGCGACCACCGCGACCGGCACCTTCCTCAGCCGCCGTAAAGCGAAAGCGCCGAAAGACCGCCGAGCCGCCCCCGCCCGCCCGGCGGCGGCCACCCCGGCATCAGAGGCCGAGCGGATGACCGTCTTTGGCGCGCGCCGCCGGAACGAAGTCGGCGGCAAGCCGCGCTTCCTCGGCCTGATCCTGACGGCGGCGCTTTTGGTCTTCTTGGCGGGGGTCGCGGCTTGGGCCTCGATCTTCCTCGACGAGGGCAGCGCGCTCTCGCGGCTCTTTGGCGACCGCAGCCCGCGCAGCACCGCCGAAGCCTTGGCCCCTGCGGAAACTCCTGAAATCGAGAATGACATCGCCGTGCTGCCCCCCGAACCGGCAGCGCCTGACGCCATCGAAACCGCCGCCTTGGACGCGGGTCTGACGGACGAAGACGGTGCCGTCCTCGACGCCCTGCGCGACCCCGAGCCGCGCCCCCTGTCTGAGATGACCGAGGCCGAGATCGACGCCAAATATGCCACCACCGGCATCTGGGCCCGCGCACCCGATGTGCCCCCCGCCCCGGCGGCGGCGATTGATATCGACGATCTCTACCTCACCAGCATCGACCCGATCAGCAGCACGACAGATGCCGTGGCCCTGCCGCCGGTCAGCGGCTTTGGCACCGACAGCGCCCCCGGCGCGGTCAGCTCTCCGGCGGCGGCGGGCACGCGCTTTGCGCTGGACGCGCGCGGCTTGGTCAAACCCACGGCTCAGGGGGCGCTCAGCCCCGATGGCCATCTGGTCTACCTCGGTCGCCCCGCCGTTCAGCCCCCCGCCACGCTGACCCGACCTGACGCCGAACCGGCTGAGCCTGAGGTCGACAGCGCTTTGGTCGAGGCCCGCCCCCGTCCGCGCCCCGACGATTTGGCAGAGACAACCGAACGCGCGCAGCTTGGCGGGCTGACACGTTCAGAATTGGCCGATCTGCGCCCGGAACTGCGGCCCAAATCCGTTCAGGAAGTTGCGGAGGAGGCGCTTGCTGCCGCCGCCACCCCTGAACCCGAGGTTGCTCCCATCGACACCAGTGGCGCGGTCGCCGCTGCCCTCGCCGCGCCGCCAGCGATCCAGAACGCGACGAAACAGGCCACCACCCAGTCGCGCCGCCCCGATACGCGCCCGCGCAATTTCGACCGGATCGTGAAACGCGCCGCCCGCAGTGCCGCGCCTGCGCAGGTGGCGAGCGTCGCGCCAAAGGCGGTGCAGCCGCGTTTTCCATCAAAGACCTCCGTGGCGAAACAGGCCACGGTGAAGAATGCGATTAATCTGCGCGACGTCAATCTGATCGGCGTCTATGGCAAGCCCTCGAACCGCCGTGCTCTGGTTCGGCTCAGCAATGGGCGGTATCAAAAGGTTGAAGTGGGTGACCGGATCGATGGGGGCCGCGTCTCTGCGATTGGCGACAGCGAGTTGCGCTATGTCCGCCGGGGCCGCAATGTCGTGCTGAAGATGCCGAACTAGGTCTCACCACAAAAAAGGGACGCCGCAGCGCCCCTTTCCCCCTCCCCCGGATGTTATATTGATCAGCTGGTCTCAAGCTCACCATTGTCGATCTGTTCCTGCTCGATCGATTCGAAAAGCGCCTTGAAGTTACCTTCACCGAAACCGTCGTCCCCCTTGCGTTCGATGAACTCAAAGAAGATCGGCCCGATCACGGTTTTCGAGAAAATCTGCAATAGAATCCGCGTCTCGCCCCCGTCAACGACGCCTTCGCCGTCGATCAGGATGCCGTGTTTTTGCATCCGGTCCAGCGGCTCCTCGTGGCCGGTCACCCGTTCTTTCGACATCTTGTAGTAGGTCTCGGGCGGCCCAGGCATGAACTTCAGCCCATTGTCGGCAATCGCATCGGTCGCGTCGTAGATGTTGCGCGCACCAACCGCGATATGCTGGATGCCCTCGCCGTTGTATTTCTTGAGATAGGCCACGATCTGCCCCGTCTCGCCCCGGTCCTCGTTGATCGGGATACGGATGCGGCCGCAGGGCGAAGTCAGCGCGCGGCTGGTAAGGCCGGTGTATTTACCTTCAATGTCGAAGAAACGGATCTCGCGGAAGTTGAACAGGTCGCCGTAGAACTTGAACCAAACGTCCATATTGCCCTTGTGCACATTGTGCGTCAGGTGGTCGAGGTAGTAGAACCCCACGCCCTCGGGTTTCGATTTGGCGATCCAGTCGTATTCCCAATTGTAGGGCGAGGTGTCGTAATACTGGTCGACGAAATAGATCAGCGAACCGCCGATGCCCATGATCGCGGGCACGTCGAGCACCTTGCCATCGCCCTTGTATTCCTCGGCACCATTGGCCACCGCGTGCGCCAGCGCCCTTTGCGCATCCACGACGCGCCAGCCCATCGACGGTGCGCAGGGGCCGTGCTCTTCGACGAAGCGCGCGGCAAAGCTTTCGGGGTCGTGGTTCAGGACGTAGGTGATGTCGCCCTGCTGCCAAAGCTCGATCTTCTTGGTCTTGTGGTTGGCGACATGGGCATAGCCCATCTTGGTGAAAACATCGCGCAGCGCCTGCGGGTCGGGGCTGGCAAATTCGACAAACTCGAAACCATCGGTGCCGGCGGGGTTCTCTGCCGTGATCTGCGATTTCGGGGCGTCATGCGGGAAAGGGCCCATGTCAGTCTCCTCTGCTTTTGGATTTGTCGTATTCTACGCGCCGCTCCCCGCGTAAGTTGCGCATACTAAAGCATTCAACTGGTCAATATCGCGCAACTACCGCATACTACACCCACACCATGCGGAGATCGCGCATCATGCTCGATGAGATCGACAGGCGGCTGCTAACGGCGCTGCAAAAGAACGCCCACCTCACGGCGCAGGAGTTGGGCCAAAAGCTGAACCTTTCCCCCAGCCAAGCCGGGCGCAGGCGTCAGCGGTTGGAGGCGGAGGGCTACATTCGCGGCTATCACGCGCGGCTTGATCCGGTGCGGATGGGGCTGAACGTGCAGGGTTTCGTGCAGGTCCATCTGGGCACCCACGGGCCGGAACATTCGGCAAGCTTTGCCCGGCTCATGGCCACCCGTCCCGAGATTGTGAGCGCATGGACGATGACGGGGGATGCGGACTACCTCCTGAGGGTCTATTGTGACGATCTGCCGAGCCTCAACAGGCTCATCCACGACGTTCTTCTGCCCCATCAGGCCGTGAGCCGGGTGCATAGCCAGATTGTCATGGATCAACTGAAACAGGACGGGCCGCTGCCCACCTGACGCTGAAAGAGGACCGCAATGGAAGGTTTCCTGTTCCAAGCCTCCGTCTATCTGGCCGCCGCGGTGATCGCCGTGCCAATCGCCGCGCGATTGGGGCTGGGGTCGGTGCTGGGCTATCTGGCGGCGGGTATTCTGATCGGGCCGGTGCTGGGCCTCGTCGGGTCCGAGACGAAAGACGTGCAGCATTTCGCGGAATTCGGCGTTGTGATGATGCTCTTCCTGATCGGTTTGGAGTTGGAGCCGCGCGCGCTCTGGGACATGCGCCACCGTCTGCTGGGCTTGGGCGGCTTGCAGGTGCTGCTGTCGACGGCGGCGCTCATGGCCATTGCCATGGCTTACGACCAGCCGTGGCGCGTGGCGCTGGCAATCGGGCTGACGCTGGCGCTGTCTTCGACAGCCATCGTGTTGCAGACCCTCTCGGAAAAGGGGCTGATGAGAACCCAAGGGGGGCGCTCCGTCTTCTCTGTTCTGCTGACCCAAGATATCGCGGTGATCCCCATCCTCGCCTTTCTGCCGCTGCTGGCCACGGGCATTCCGGGCGGGCTTTTGCCCGATGGGTCGATCTCGCTCGACCCGGAGGCGGTGGAGAATGCACATCGTGGGGCCGAGGGCAGCCACGCGGGCGACGTCGCCCATACCGCACAGACCTTCGTGCAAAGCCTGCCGGGCTGGGGCGTTACGCTGGTCACCATCGGCGCGGTCGCCGCGATCATCCTTGTGGGCATTTACCTGACCCGCCCGGTGTTCCGCTACATCCACCTCGCCAAACTGCGCGAGATGTATACCGCGCTGGCACTGCTGATCGTGGTGGGGATCTCTTCGCTGATGACCGTGGTCGGCCTGTCGCCCGCGCTCGGCGCATTTCTGGCGGGCGTGGTATTGGCCAGCAGCGAGTTCCGCCATGAGTTGGAAACCGACCTCGAACCCTTCAAGGGGCTGCTTTTGGGGCTGTTTTTCATCACCGTGGGCGCGGGCATCAACTTTGTCCTGCTGTTCGAAAAACCACTGATCCTGATCTGCATGGCGCTTTTGGTCATCATCGTCAAAGCGCTGATCCTGATGGTGTTGGGGCGTCTCTTTCGCCTCAAGGGCCGCGACGGTTGGCTTTTCACGCTGGCGCTGGCGCAGGCGGGCGAATTTGGCTTCGTGCTGGTCAGCTTTTCCCTTGCCACCGGCGTCATGCCCGACCCGATTGGCGAGACGCTTTTGCTGGTCGTGGCCCTAACCATGCTGATAACGCCGCTGCTTTTCATCCTGCACGACCTGATCAGCCGACGCCTTGACGACGGCGGCCCCGTCATCGCCGATGAGATCGACAGCAGCGGCCCGGTGATTATCGCGGGTGTCGGGCGTTTTGGCCAGATGGTGAACCGGATGGTCCAAGCCAGCGGCTTTCAAACCGTCGTGCTGGACCACAACCCCGAAACCATTGCCGTCATGCGGCGCTTCGGCTTCAAAGGGTTTCTAGGCGATCCCACGCGGCCCGACATCCTGCGCAAGGCGGGGCTGCAAGAGGCCAGCGTCTTGGTGGTGGCCCTTGATGATCCGAAATCCGCGGTCTCTTTGATCTCTTACGCGCGCAAAGAGAACCCGAACCTGCATATCGTCAGCCGCGCGCGCGACCGCGAGGAAGTCTACCGCCACTATCAAGCCGGGTCGAATGACATTGTGCGCGAAATGTTCGACAGCTCCCTCCGCGCCGGGCGCTATGTCTTGGAAAACATGGGACTTTCGGATTTCGAGGCGAATGAGGCGCAAAAGCTCTTCTACGCCCACGACCGGGTCTCGGTCCGCGAATTGGCGGCGCTTTGGCGGCCCGATGTGCCGCCTTCGCAGAACGCCGCCTATGTGGCCCGCGCCAAGGAATTGCAAAAGGAGTTGGAGACCGCCTTTCTCAACCTTGGCGAAGACAGGGGCAAGGAAAGCGCCTGAACCGGGCCGCCCCCTTCTTTTTTTGGGGGCCGCCCGCAACGCCCTATGCGTCGCTGACGCCCGCTTCGGCGAAGGTGGCCATGCCCGCATGACAGGCAAGCGCGGTCTTGAGGATGCCAATCGCCAAGCCTGCGCCAGAGCCTTCCCCCAGACGCAGGTTCAACTCCAGCAGCGGCTCCTTGTCCAACGCGCCCAAGAGCCGTCGGTGCCCGCTTTCCGCGCTGAGGTGCCCCGCGACACAGTGATCCAGCGCACCGGGAGCGGTCCGCGCGAGGCTGAGCGCGGCGGCACAACAGATGAAACCGTCGAGGATCACCGGGATGCGCAAGCCCCGCGCCCGCGCCAAAGCACCGGCCATCGCGGCCAGTTCCCGGCCCCCGAGGCGGCGCAGGGCTTCTAGCCCATCGCCCTTGTCAGCGTGCAGGGCGACACCCTCGGCCACGACTTCGGTTTTCAGCGACAGGCCCGCGTCATCCACCCCGGTGCCGCGCCCGGTCCAGAACTCCGCCCCGCCGCCCAGAAGCGCCGTGGCAAGTGCTGCCGCCGAGGTGGTGTTGGCGATGCCCATCTCGCCGACCACGAGCAGGTCGGCTTCGACGTTCACCGCCTCCCAACCCGTCCGCAGGGCGTCGACGAATTCGTCTTCCTCCATCGCGGGCGCGACGGTGAAATCCTGGGTCGGCTTGTCCAAGGACAGCGGCACCACGTCGAGGCTGGCCCCATTGACCCGCGCGATTTGGTTGATCGCCGCCCCGCCGTGCTGAAAATTCGCCACCATCTGCGCTGTCACCTCTGCCGGAAACGCCGAGACACCCCGCGCGGCGATCCCGTGGTTGCCTGCAAACACGATGATCTGGGGCGCGGCGATCTCGGCGCGCGCGCCGCCCCGCCAACCGCGATACCAGACCGCGAGGTCTTCCAACCGGCCAAGCGCGCCGGGGGGTTTGGTGAGGATGGCGTCATGGTCCCGCGCCTCTGCCATCGCCGCGTCGTCGCAGGCGGGCATCGCACGCAGCAGGCTGCGAAATTCGGTAAGACTGGCGAAAGACGTGTTCATACGCGGCCCTTTGCGGATTGATATTCAATCGTTTCTAGCCTTAGCCTGTCGGCGCTGAAAGTGCCGAAGGGGCGAAATTATGGCCATTCCCGACATCGCCGCCCTGAGGCAGGCCATCCGCCCCCGCGACATCGCCGTGGCCTTTGCCCTGCTGACCCGCCTGCCCCTGCCGCATTTCCATTTCCCGACTGAGGCGCACCGCCCCCCGGCCCGCAGCGCTTGGGCCTATCCGTTAGTCGGGATCGGGTTGGCGCTGATTGCCGGGACCGTCGGTGTGGCGCTGACACGCATGGGGGCGACGCCTCCGCTGGTGGCCGCCTTCGTACTGCTGACGCTGGTGATGCTGAGCGGGGCGATGCACGAAGACGGCCTTGCCGATTGCGCCGATGGCTTCTGGGGCGGCTGGACCCGCGAGAAACGTCTGAAAATCATGAAAGACAGTGTGATCGGCACCTATGGCGTCTTGGCGCTGGTGCTGTCGCTTTTGCTGCGTTGGTATCTCATCAGCGAATTGATCACGGACGAGGCGCTGATCTGGGCGCTGGTCGTCGCCTCCTGCGCATCGCGGGCGGCGATGGTCTGGGTGATGGACAGCCTGCCCCCCGCGCGCCGCGACGGGCTGTCTGACCGCACAGGCCGCCCCGGCGAATCGGCGACGGCGGTGGCGGTGCTGATCGGGGTGGTGGTGATCGTTCTGGCGCCGGGTTATTCCGCATGGCGCTTGGCGCTTTTGGGCCTGTTTGCGGCGCTGGTGGTCCGCCAGATCGCCAAACGCAAGATCGGTGGGCAGACCGGCGATGTCTTGGGCGCGACCCAACAGGTGACCGAAATCGCCCTGCTGACCGGCTGCCAGATGATGGCCTATGGCTGGCAGGCCATTCCATAAAAAAACCGCGCCCCCGGAAGGGACGCGGCCTTATCCTAAATTGTGCACCGCTTAAGCGGCCACACGGCTTTCCAGCACGTCGCCGACCTGCTTTGCGGCGGCGAGTTCATCGCCGCCCGACACAGCGGCCACTTCACGGGTCAGGCGCTCAAGTGCTGCTTCGTAAAGCTGACGCTCGGAATAGCTCTGCTCGCGCTGGTCGTCGGTGCGGTGCAGGTCGCGCACGACCTCAGCAATGGCAATCAGATCGCCGGAGTTGATCTTTTGCTCATACTCCTGCGCGCGGCGGGACCACATGGCGCGCTTGACCTTGGCCTTGCCCTTGAGCGTCTTCATCGCGTGGTTAATCACATCGGGCGTCGACAGGGCGCGCATGCCGATCTCGGTCGCCTTATGGGTCGGCACCCGCAGGGTCATCTTGTCTTTTTCAAAGGAAATCACGAAGAGCTCCAGCGCGATGCCGGCAACTTCCTGCTCCTCAATCGAGACGATCTGCCCGACGCCATGCGCAGGGTAGACGACGAATTCATTGGGGCGGAAATCAAGCTTTTTCGATTTGGTCATATAGATCGCTCCTTGGCGCGCGGGGGAAGCCCCGCCATTAACTCGGACACCTGAACAGCACGTAAAACGCATGCGAAGCGCAGCCTGAGCGGTCTGCGTTCGGGTGCGTATGAGTTAGAAATGTGAGGTCAACCTTGGCAGCAGGGTCGAAACATTATCAGGCTCGTGTGTTACAGCTTGAAGACATCATAGCACAGAATCACGCCTTTCGGAAGCGCCCCCAAGCCGCCCTCGGCGGTTTCCCGGTCAATTCAGCGGGTTAACACACATACTTGAGGTCAGAAGGGCGCACCAAAAGGCGAATCGCCGTGCCTTAGCCACCCTCGCCCGGTTTTTCCGAGAAGAGTTCCATCTTACCCTCTTTGCCATCCATCTCTTCCGCTTCGGGAAGCGGGTCTTTCTTGGTGATGATGACGGGCCAAAGTTCGGAATACTTGCGGTTGAACTCCACCCATTTCTCCATATCCGGCTCGGTATCCGGGCGGATTGCATCGGCGGGGCATTCAGGTTCACAGACACCGCAGTCGATACATTCATCGGGGTGGATCACCAGCATGTTCTCGCCTTCATAGAAGCAGTCCACCGGGCACACTTCGACGCAGTCGGTGTATTTGCAAGCGATGCAGGCGTCATTCACGATATAGGTCATGCGGAAACTCTGGCTGGGTATCTGGAGGACTAGCTAAACCGGGGCGCGGGATCATTCAAGGTGGCGCGCCTTAGAAAGATCAAGCTGCCTGCGGTCACGCTTGGTCGGGCGGCCCTTTCCCTCGAAACCGGGATTTTCGGGCTGTCTGTCCTTTGATTTGGGCTGTGGCGGGGACAGATCGGTGTAGAGCGTCTGCGCTTCGGGGGCCGGGCCACGCCGCTGGCCGATCGCCTCGATGCGGATCACCCGCACCTGGTCGCCTTGGGAAAAGGTCAGAACATCGCCGGGGCCGACATTGCTGGCGCGTTTCTGCGTCGGCGTGCCGTTGATCCGAACCGCGCCGCCCGCCACCTGCGCGGCAGCGAGCGACCGGGTTTTGAAAAAGCGGGCGTGCCACAGCCATTTGTCCAGCCGCAGTTTCGCGCCCGTCTCCACTTACTTGTCGTCCTTCAGCCCCATCAGCGCGGCGGCAAAGGGGTTGTCAGGGTCGATCTGCTTTTCCTTGCGCGGCGGCCGGGCAGAGAAGTTCTGCGACTTGCCGCCTTTGTCACCGCCGGGCTTGCGCCCCTTGCCCTTGGCAGGTTTGCCACGCGGCTTGCCCTGCCCTTGGTTGCGATCCCCGCCACGACGGTTGCCACCGCCATTGCCGCGCGGGCTGCGCGCCCATGTGAAGATGTAATAGGTCTCCATCTCAGGCCCGGCGACATCGGCGTCGGGGGCGGTGCCCTGCGGGATTTCTTCCGCCGGCACTTCGGGAATGTTGTTGTCGACCTCGGGGTCTTCGGCGGCCACATCGGCGATGGGGGCGATGCCATCGTCGGGTAGCTGCGCCACATCCGCGGGGCGGTCGTCTGGGTTTGTCTCATCCGAAGGGGTTTCGATGATACCGCCTGCAGGTTCCTCAGCGGCGACATCCATGATCGGCTTGTCGGCTGCATCGTCCCCGGGCAGATCGCTGTCGAGTTTCTCGGGCACCACGGTATCGGCAGAGGGGTCCATCGCGTCATGGCTGCCGTCTTTGGGCATCACCACATCGACGGGTTTCACTTTGGTCCGCTCATCCTTCTCGGCCTTGTAGCCCAGACCTTCCATCAAGTCGGCGAATTGCTCCAGCGTCATGCCGGTGATCGAAAGCATGTCAGGCTTGGCCTCGAACCCGCCGCGCGAATCTTCGGCACGCAGCATGTCGGCAAGACGTTCCAGCATGTCGATGCGGATCGCGCGCCTGCCTGCGTTGCGGTAGCCCGACATGGTGTCGGCCCCGGCGGGCGCTTCGGCTTCGACCGGGATGGTCACCAGACCGGGAGGAGGGGATTCAGGGAATTCGTTCAACCCTTTGGACAGAGACCAGAGCACCAAACGCAAACGGGTCGGCGCGGGTTTGAGCATCAGGGGCATGAAAATGGTGAACTGGCCAAAACGAATGCCGTGTTTGCGCAGCGC
Organism: Sulfitobacter sp. 1A15299; assembly: GCF_043556915.1. Classification (NCBI taxonomy): domain Bacteria; kingdom Pseudomonadati; phylum Pseudomonadota; class Alphaproteobacteria; order Rhodobacterales; family Roseobacteraceae; genus Sulfitobacter; species Sulfitobacter sp. 1A15299. The sequence goes on from NZ_JBIFFJ010000033.1 coordinate 16,111, forward strand.
ACCGCGGGCGTCTTGATCCAGCGCCTTTACATCCTCGGCGACTTGGGCGCGGGGCAGAATGCCGAAATTCTCAACCAGTTGGAAAGCAAAGCCGCGGGCCAGACCGGTCAGCGTGTCATCCTTGCTCAGCCCCAGCAGCGGCTCGAACAGGGCCGCGACCTTGCGGTCGATGAAGTGCTGAAGGCGGCGTTCCACCTTTTCGGCCACTTCAGGACCGGCGATATCGTCGACGAAAACCTCGACCTGCGGCTTCAGCGCGTCGCTGCCAGCGGTCAGTTTGCCCACCGCAGCGCTGCCCCACATGAGGCCGCCCTGCTCGGTGAAATCAATCTCGGTGTCCGGGGCGTTGTAGAACCGGTCGGCGCGCAGATGGAACTGCGGAGCCAAGGCCTGCAATGCGGCGGTTTTCACCGTCTTGTCTTCAGCCGCACCCGCGCCCTTGTCCACCCGAAAGCGGAACCCGTCCAGCTTGCCTACAAATTCACCTTCAACGGTGACTTCACCGGTCTCGTTTACATCGGCCACCATGGCTTCCTTCTGTCCAAGCCGGCGCAGCAATACACTCGTGCGCCGATCTACAAATCTTTGCGTCAAACGTTCGTGCAGAGCGTCCGACAAGCGGTCTTCTACGACACGCGTCGTGTCGCGCCAATGGCTTTCGTCCTTTGTCCAGCCCTTGCGCTGCGCAACGTAGGTCCATGTGCGGATAAACGCGAGTCGTTTGGACAACGCATCAATGTCGCCATCGGTTCGATCAATTCGTTTGATTTTTCGTGCGAGCCAATCGTCGGGGATATATCCGCGCTGGTGCAGATCGTTGAAAATGGTTTCGAGCAGACCGGCATGTTCCGCATGGCTGATGCCGCGGAAATCAGGAATGCGGCAGACATCCCAAAGAAGCCGCACCGAGGCGCCATCCGTGGCCCGGGCAAACACCTCATCCACTTGCGCCAGTGCCTTGAGCGCGCGCAGGTCGTCGGATTCCCGCGCCCTGACCAGCCGCTCGTCTTCGGGCGGCATTTCAAGTGTTTTGATCAGACGATCGATACTCCCGAATTGCAAAGCGTGGTTGCGCCAGTTGATCTTGTTCTGCGGGGTGAAGTTGTGATCCATGATCGCGCGGGCAACGTGATCGTCCAGCGCAGGCGCGTCCCCGGTGGTGCCAAAAGTGCCGGATTTGAACCCGCGCCCTGCCCGCCCCGCGATCTGCGCCAGTTCATTCGGGGCCAAGGGCCGCATCCGCCGACCGTCAAACTTACTGAGCGCCGAGAAGGCCACATGATCAACGTCGAGGTTCAGCCCCATGCCGATGGCATCGGTCGCAACCAGATAGTCGACCTCTCCGTTCTGATACATCGCCACCTGCGCATTGCGCGTGCGCGGAGAGAGTGCGCCCATCACCACCGCCGCCCCGCCCTTTTGGCGGCGGATCAGCTCGGCAATGGCATATACATTCTCAACCGAAAAGCCGACAATTGCGCTGCGCGGCTTCATTCTGCTTATCTTTTTCTGACCTGCATAGATCAATTCGCTCATCCGGTCGCGGCGCATGAAATCGACCCCCGGCACCAGCGCCGCGATGGTGCCGCGCATGGTGTCGGCCCCCATGAACAGCGTCTCATGCAGGCCGCGCGCGCGCAGCAGACGGTCGGTAAAGACATGGCCACGCTCGGGATCGGCGCAAAGCTGGATCTCATCAATGGCCACGAAGTCCGCGCCCATCTCCTGCGGCATCGCCTCGACAGTGCACACCCAATACTGCGTGCGCGGCGGCACGATCCGCTCTTCGCCCGTGAGCAACGCGACCACCGAGGGGCCGCGCGCCTTGACGATCCGGTCATAGACCTCGCGCGCCAAAAGCCGCAGCGGCAGGCCGATCACCCCGGTCCGATGGGCCAGCATCCGTTCGATTGCATAGGTCGTCTTGCCGGTGTTTGTCGGGCCGAGAACGGCCACGACGCGCTTGTTGCCTGCCACCTGTCTATCCTTGAATTAAAGCTCGCGCCCGATGCCGTCCCGGCGCAGCCCCTCAAGGGCCGCGCGGGCGTCTTCGTGATGCGGGTTGAGGGCGAGCGTCTTGCGGTAAAGTGCGGCCGCGCGGCCCAGATCTCCGAACTCCTGTATCATCACAGCAAGTCCAAAGATCGCGTTGTAATTGTCGGGGTTCAGCGCCAGCGTCCGCTCCAGATCATCCAGCGCGGGACCATAGAGATCGGCCCCGTAATAGGCCTGCGCCCGGGCATGGAACCCTTCGGCGAAACCGGGGGCGTGATCGGTCAGCGCGGTCAGATGCTCGATCGCCAAACGCGCATCGCCACGCGCCATCGCCTCCCGCCCCCGCGACAGCAGCAAATCCATCGCAGCCGAACCGGAGCGCTGCCAATGCGCTTCGATCTCATGGGCAATTCTGGGAGCCTCCTCCGCCGGGGCCTCGCGCAGCTTTTGCATCAGCTCGGGCGGGGCCATTTCGGCCACGGCCATGCCCGCAAGCAACACAAAGCTACCAACTGCCGCAACGGTATGTTTGAGGTTGACGGGTATGATGCGCATAACAAAACTGAATGTAACAGGCTGCCGCCGCAATTCCAGACGTAGCGGGGCCAAATGCCAAAAAAGGGCGAGCGATGAGCGATATTGTGAACGAAGCGGTTGTAGTGCTGAACGAAAAGCTGGCCGGCAGCGATTTTGACGGCACGGCCAAGTTCGACATCGAAGGCGAAGGCACCGTGATGATGGACGAAAACGGCGCCCGCGCGGCGGACGAAGAGGCCGACGTGACGCTGAGCGCGGATGCCGAAACCTTCCAGTCCATCCTCGAAGGCGACACCAACCCCACATCTGCATTCATGACCGGCAAGCTCAAGATCGACGGCGACATGGGCATGGCGATGAAGCTCGCCGCTGTTCTCGGCTGATGCATCTGGACCCGGCCCCGCTTTACACCGATATCGCCCCCGGCCCCGATGGGGGCCAAGCCCATTGGGCCGAGACATCGGATGGCAAGCGGATCAGGCTGGGTCATTGGCCCTGTGCGGGCGCGCGGGGCACGGTGCTGCTCTTTCCCGGGCGGACCGAATACATCGAAAAATACGGGCTTTGCGCCGCCGATTTTGCGCGGCGCGGCCTTACCACCATGGCGATCGACTGGCGCGGTCAGGGACTGTCGGATCGGCTTTTGCCGGATGCGCGCGTCGGCCATGTGGATGTGTTCAGCGACTATCAGAAAGACGTCGCCGCCCTGCTGCGCGCCGCGCGCAGCCTGAACCTGCCGCGTCCCTATTTCCTGCTGGCCCATTCCATGGGCGGCTGTATCGGTCTGCGTGCCGTGATGGAGGGGCTGCCGGTGCAGGCGGTTGCCTTCACCGGCCCGATGTGGGGCATCTATGTCGTCCCGCATCTGCGCGCGCTGGCGTGGTCCTTGGCGCAGTTCATGCCCCGCGTCGGACAGGGCCACCGCTTGCCGCCCGGCACCAAGATCGAAGCCTACCCCGCCATCGCCCCTTTCGAAGACAATCTGCTGACCACCGATCCGCAGATGTACGCGATGATGCGCGATCAACTGGTCGCTCATCCCGAGCTGAGCCTCGGCGGGCCAAGTTTCGTCTGGCTGCGTGAGGCACTGGCCGAGACCAAACATCTCGCCGGACGCTCGGCGCCCAACATTCCCTGCGCCACCTTTCTTGGCAGCAACGAGCGCATCGTCGCCACCGATCGGGTGCACAAGCGCATGGCGCAGTGGAAAGGCGGGCGGCTTGAGATCGTACCGGGCGGCGAGCATGAGGTTTTGTTGGAGAGGCCAGAGCTGCGCAAGCCGATCTTCGACGGGCTGGAAAAGCTCTATCTGGGCAATATCACCGGTTAACCCCTCGCCCGCGTCATTTTCCTGTGCAATCGGCCCGCGCCGCCTAGATTGCTTGGCATGACACGCGAACCCGTCCTCAGCTTCACCGAAAACGGCATCTATTGCGCCGCCGGTGACTTCTACATCGACCCCTGGCGCCCCGTCGACCGGGCGCTGATCACCCACGGCCACGCCGACCACGCCCGCGACGGCATGGGCAGCTATCTGGCCACCCATGCCGCGCTCCCCGTAATGCGCCATCGGTTGGGCGAGATCGCCATCGAGGGCATCGCCTATGGCGAGAAGCGGCAAATCGGCGGGGCCACGGTCTCCTTCCACCCTGCGGGCCATGTGCCCGGCAGCGCGCAGATCCGGGTCGAGGTCGGCGGCGAGGTCTGGGTCGCCTCGGGCGATTACAAGGTGATCGACGATGGCATGTCCGAGCCGTTCGAGCCGGTCAAATGCCATCATTTCATCACCGAGAGCACCTTTGGCCTGCCGGTTTTCCGCTGGGCGCCGCAAGCCGAGGTCGCGGGCCATATTAACGACTGGTGGGCGGGCTGCGCGGCGGCGGGCAAAACCGCCTTCCTCGGCGCCTATTCGCTGGGCAAGGCGCAGCGGCTGCTGTCGATGCTCGACCCCGAGATCGGCCCGATCCTGACCCACACGGCGGTGGAGAACACCAACGATGTGCTGCGCGGCCAAGGCATCACCCTGCCCGAGACCATGCTGATCACGCCCGATCTTAATCCCAAGGAGCACCCCGGGGCGCTGGTGCTGGCGCCGCCCTCGGCCCTTGGCAGCCAATGGGCGCGGCGGTTCGGCGCGCAGGAGAGCGCCTTCGCCTCGGGCTGGATGGCGCTGCGCGGGGTGCGCAGGCGGCGTGCGGGCGACCGGGGCTTTGTCATCTCGGACCATGCCGACTGGCACGGGCTGCTTTGGGCGATCCGCGAGACGGGCGCGGAAAACATATATGTCACGCATGGTTACACGGACATCTTCACGCGCTACCTGAACGATCAGGGCTGGCAGGCCGAAGTCGTGCCGACCCAGTTTGAGGGCGACGGAGGCGACAACGAATGAAGGATTTTGCCGCCCTGTTCAACGCCGTCGACCAGACCACCAAGACCACGGTGAAAGTGGCCGCGCTGGCCGAGTATTTCACTACGGCCGCCGAAGATGACCGTCTCTGGACCGTCGCGCTTTTCTCAGGCCGCCGCCAGAAACGCGCGGTCACGACTACCCGCTTGCGCGAATGGGCCTCGGAAGCCTCCGGCGTGCCGCTCTGGCTCTTCGAGGACAGCTACGCCATCGTCGGCGATCTGGCCGAGACCATCGCGCTGGTCCTGCCGCCGGTGGAGAGCGACGACACCGGCACGCTCACCTCTTGGATCAACGCGCTGCGCGGGCTGAAGGAGCTCGACGATGCGGCGCGCAAGGAATTTGTCCTTTCGGCCTGGCAACAACTCGGCGGCACCGAACGGTTCCTCTTCAACAAGCTGATCACCGGCGGCTTTCGCATCGGCGTGAGCCAGAAGCTGATGACCCGGGCGCTGTCGCGCGCCACCGACCGGCCCGAGCCGGAGATGGCGCACCGCCTGATGGGCAACTGGCACCCCGACGACGTGACTTGGCACAGTTTGATCGAGGCCGAGGACGCCAGCGCCGACGCCTCGCGCCCCTACCCCTTCTACCTCGCCTATGCGCTGGAGGACGGACCGGAGGCTCTGGGCGATCCCGCCGACTGGCGCGCGGAATGGAAATGGGACGGCATCCGCGGCCAGCTCATCCTGCGCGACGGCGATTATTTCGTCTGGTCGCGCGGCGAGGAGCTGATGACCGACCGCTTCCCCGAACTGGCCCGCGCCGCCGATCACCTGCCGCCGGGCACCGTGCTCGACGGCGAGTTGCTGGTCTGGCAGCCGGGGGCAAAGTTTCCGTCGTCCTTCAACGCGCTGCAAGCCCGCATCGGGCGCAAGACCGTGCCGAAGAAGCTGCTGAAGGAGGCGCCGGTCGTGCTGCACGCCTACGATCTGCTGGAATGGCAGGGCGTGGACATCCGCGACCGCCCCTTCGCCGAGCGTCGCGCTCTGCTGGAGAAGGCCGCCGCCGACCTGCCCGCCGACGCGCCCGTCCGCCTCTCGCCGCAGCACCGGTTCACCGACTGGGACCAGCTCGCTACCTTGCGCGAAACCGCGCGCGAGGCGCAGGCCGAAGGGCTGATGCTGAAACGCGCCGACAGCCCGTACCTTTCGGGCCGCAAGAAGGGCGATTGGTGGAAATGGAAGCTCGACCCGCTGACCATCGACGCGGTGATGATTTACGCGCAATCGGGCTCGGGCCGCCGTGCGAACCTGTTTACCGACTTCACCTTCGCGGTCTGGAACGGCAACGATCTGGTGCCCTTCACCAAGGCCTATTCCGGCCTCACCGATGCCGAGTTCCGCCAGATCACCGCATGGGTGCGCCGCAACACGCAGCAGCGCTTCGGCCCCGTGCGGCAGGTCACCCCGCACCATGTCTTCGAGATCGCCTTCGAGGGCATCCAGCCCAGCCCGCGCCACAATTCCGGCGTCGCCCTGCGGTTTCCGCGCATGCTGCGGTGGCGCAAGGACAAGCCGCTGCAAGAGGCCAACACCCTCGACGATCTGAAAGAAATGCTGCGCATCTACGGATAGGTTGTTCCGGCCCGCCCGGAGGCATAGATGTGACGAAACGCAAATGAGGTACACCGATGTTTCAGCTTCCCTTCCCGCTTCACGATGCCAACGCCAGCGCCGGGGGCAAAGACCTTGGCGATCTGCCGGAATGGGATCTGAGCGATCTCTACACCAGTGAGGACGCACCCGAATTGAAACGCGATCTCGACTGGCTAGAGGAATCCTGCGCGCGTTTCGCCGCCGACTACGAAGGCAATCTGGCCGCATTGGACGCCGAAGGGCTGCTCGACTGTGTGCTGCGCAATGAAAAGATCAATCAGGTCGCCGGGCGCATCATGTCCTACGCGGGGCTGCGCTACTACCAGCAGACGACGGACTCGGGCCGGGCCAAATTCATGTCCGACTGCCAAGAGAAAATCACCGATTACACCACGCCGCTGGTCTTCTTCACGCTCGAATTGAACAAGCTGCCGGACGATCACCTCGCCAAACTGCTGGACGAAAACCCCGACCTTGCCCGCTACAAGCCGGTCTTCGACCGCATTCGCGCCATGAAGCCCTACCAGTTGTCCGACGAGATGGAGAAGTTCCTGCACGACCTCGGCGTCGTCGGCGACGCATGGGAGCGGATGTTCGACGAGACCATCGCGGGGCTGGAGTTCGAGGTCGACGGCGAGACGCTGAACATCGAAGGCACGCTGAACCTGCTGACCGACCCCGACCGCGCCAAGCGCGAGGCGGGTGCGCGGGAACTGGCCAATGTGCTGGGCCGCAACATCCGCACCTTCGCTCGCGTCCACAACACGCAAGTCAAGGAGAAAGAGGTTATCGACCGCTGGCGCGGCATGGAAACGCCGCAGACCGGGCGCCACCTTAGCAACCACGTCGAGCCCGAGGTCGTGGAGGCGCTGCGCAACGCCGTGGTCGAAGCCTACCCGAAGCTGAGCCACCGCTACTATGAGCTCAAGCGCAAGTGGCTGGGCCTTGACGTCATGCAGGTCTGGGACCGCAACGCGCCCCTGCCGATGGAAGACCCCAAGGTGGTGAACTGGGCGCAGGCCGAAGCGACCGTGATGGAGGCCTACACCGCCTTCGACCCGCGCATGGGCGAACTGGCCAAGCCGTTCTTCACCAAGGGCTGGATCGACGCGGGCGTGAAACCGGGCAAGGCGCCGGGCGCCTTCGCGCATCCCACCGTGACGGACGTGCATCCTTACGTGATGCTGAACTACCTCGGAAAACCGCGCGACGTGATGACGCTGGCGCATGAGTTGGGCCACGGCGTGCACCAGGTGCTGGCCGCCGATCAGGGCGAGATGCTCTCCTCGACCCCGCTCACCCTAGCCGAGACCGCCTCGGTCTTCGGCGAGATGCTCACCTTCCGCAAGATGCTCGATAAGGCGCAGACCCAGACCGAGCGCAAGGTGCTGCTGGCGGGCAAGGTCGAGGACATGATCAACACGGTCGTGCGCCAGATCGCCTTTTACGATTTCGAATGCAAGCTGCACGAAGCGCGCCGTGGCGGGGAGTTGACGCCCGACGACATCAACGCGCTGTGGATGAGTGTGCAGGCCGAGAGCCTCGGGCCGGCCTTCGAATACATGGAAGGTTACGAGACCTTCTGGGCCTATATCCCACATTTCGTGCATTCGCCCTTCTACGTCTATGCCTATGCATTCGGCGACGGTCTGGTGAACGCGCTCTATGCAGTCTACGCCGAGGGCAAAGAGGGCTTTGAAGAGAAGTATTTCGACATGCTGAAGGCGGGCGGATCGAAGCACCACAAAGACCTCCTCGCCCCCTTCGGCCTTGATGCAAGCGACCCGGCTTTCTGGGACAAGGGCCTGTCGATGATCTCGGCCATGATCGACGAATTGGAAGCGATGGAAGACTGATGTCCCGCGCCGAGCGCATGAAAGAAAGGTTCGCACCCTTCTTTGTCTGGATTCGGCGGCGGGTGCCGCCCGGATTAAGATTTGCGCTCGGCCTGCTGCTGATTTGCGGCGGCATCCTTGGGTTTTTGCCGATCCTCGGCTTCTGGATGCTGCCGCTTGGTTTCATGGTGGCGGCGATGGATGTGCGGCTCTATCGGCGCTGGCGCTCCCTTCGCCGCAGGCGGCGGGCGCAACGGATCTGAGATCACTTCAACTGGCTGTCTTTCGAGCCCCGCCGATTGATCCCTCCGCGCATCTGCGTCTGCCCGTCTCGGTCCCGCACGCAGTCGATGCAGAGTTTGACACCCGGCAGGGCCATGCGCCGCGCCTCCGGGATCGGCTCATCGCATTCCGCGCAATGGCTGCGGCTCTCGCCCACCGGCGCGCGGCGGGCTTTTAGCCGGGCCAATTCATCGGAGATAGAAGCTTCGATCTGCTCGCTCACCGCGCCATCGCGCGTCCAACCACCTGCCATGTTGCGCCCTCCTCATGCGGTTCACGTCATAGATATGGGGCGCAGCGGCAGCATGTCACGGCCTTACGCGGGGATATGGCACCCGTCCCACGGGTCATGAGATGGGGCCGCGCAGATAAAAAAACACCCCCAAAAGGGGGTGCAGTTGCTAGGCTCAGGACTCATAGCCAGTAGATGACAGTGGCGGCGAGAGCGATGGCTGAGAGGAAGACCTTTGGGCATC
>NZ_JBIFFJ010000034.1:0-24960 GCF_043556915.1 Sulfitobacter sp. 1A15299
GACCCTGATTAGTCGGACAGTTCGTCTTGGGGTCACCAACACCCTTTGACGCTCAGTTGTCGCGAAAGACAAACACGAATTGTCCTTATTAGTCATTAGTCTATTATGGACAAAACTCGCGCCAGCAAAATCAACAGCTTGCGAGGTCCAAATCCGAGGGGGTTCAACTGGGACAACGCGCCGCAATTTATGCGAGGGTTTCGACCTCGGACCAGTCGTGCGAGCGACAGGTCACCGAACTGACAGCTTTCTCGGAACGTGGCGGTTACGACGTGGTCGGCGTCTTCAAAGATACGGCCTCCGGGGCCAACGTTAATCGCACCGCGCGCAACCAATTGCTCGATCTTGCACAGGCCCGACAAATCGACGCGATCCTGGTCAGCGAGCTCTCCCGATGGGGGCGGTCCACACAAGACTTGCTGGATACGCTGAACAGGCTCGCAGGTTGGAAAGTCTCGGTTGTGGCCATGAATGGCATGACCTTCGAACTCGACACACCGCACGGACGCATGATGGCCACCATGCTCGCCGGGATCGCGCAGTTCGAGCGTGACCTCATCAGCGAGCGCGTAAAATCTGGCCTCGCTGCGGCCCGGGCACGCGGCAAGAAGCTTGGCCGACAGCCAGGCCAACGACCAAAATCCGATAAGCTTGCTCCGAAGGTGCTTCAGGCCATTGAAGACGGCCGGTCATACCGCTGGATTGCCCGAGACCTCGGTATCTCGAAAAACACCGTCTCAGACATCGTAAAACGGAACCGCCAAAAGGTCTTGTGAGGCGGTCACACTCCTACCGGAATCAAGCCCAAACAGGCGATATTCTTAACCGCGATTTCGTTACAGCCAGAGTAGAAGGTTGCGCGATGCCCGTGTGGTGCAACCTCCGGCACGAGTGTTTTTAACGGTTCGTCAAGCCGGACACTGGCGCACATGAAGTTAAAGTCGGCTTAGAATCCGCATAGCAGACCGTGGTTTGAACCGCCGAGAAGGGCAGACCTACTAATGTTTTGCGCCCTAAATGATTACTTAGGTTTTTGACGCACTACAGTCATAACGCGCGAATACGGTTTGATCCAAGTTGCTTTCTCTTGACTGAGCCATTTGATCAACTCCATAATTCTACTGTATTCAGCGGTTATGTTTCTGTGCAGTATTGGCTCATGGTGAAACACGCGGTTGCGGAACTCACGGACATCATCACACCTACGGTATAGGCGTTCATAGGTCACCGCTGTGGGCAAATCAGAGAGGTCGGAATGCAAGTTGGGCCAGAAAACCGCTTCATGACGTGGCAGCAGCATTTTAACCCAGAAGCCAAAATTCAACTCGGCGGTCATCCTACCAGAAGTTACGGCGCCTGCGCGTTCCAAATTGTCGGCTGCCGTTTTTACAATTCTTTTTCCGCCACTCCTGATCTGCAAAAGAAAGGCCGGATCCTCCCACCATTCAACACCATACAGGGCAATTAGGCGGGTCACCACGATGTTGCGCAAGCAAACCTCTGCTGCACTCAACACTGGGAAAAATGCCTCGCTGAGTTGGATATTCCAACCATAAAGAGTCAGTGCTCGATCTGGATTGTGCCCCGCAGCGGCGAGATACTTTGTTAACCGTTCGTTCGAAATTATTTCTGATACCAAAGTCTTAACACTCCACTCGTTCGCCCCAGCTCGCCTACCTCGCTTGACAACTTCGAACGAGAGATCATATAAGAGGTCAATCGAAGGCAGATTTAGGCCTTCAACTTCTTAGAAGCCCGCGACAGCCTTAATTGGTCCTCGCGGGTTTTCGCTTTTTAGCCATATACTTAAGAGAATCCAAGGATCTTCGCGTAGAGGCCGACTCTGTAGCTTGGGTGTTTCGATCAGATGGAAATATTGACGTCAGATCACAGCCCACCTCTCCATACAAAGCTCAAGCTCAATGGAAAACTTTTTACAATGGGGGGTTAGTCACGTCCTAAGGACGTGACTAACCCCCCATTGCACATGTTGTCAAGATAAATAATTCTTGACAATTGTCTATACCGGGTAAATCATGTCCTTAGGACATGATTTACCCGGTATAGGCTAAAGTTTTGAAAAAATCAGACGTGTATTTTCAAGAAATTCACAAGATGACCCACTTTGCAGAAGCCATAGCTTCTGCGGTCGAAGCGTCAGGGGCAACGCTATTATCCGACTATGAAATGTTTCTAATGGCGTGTGATGTTTATCGTGCGAAGGTCGTGAAGTATCTAAGGGGGGAATACCCCTCTATTGAGCAATACAAGCGCGCAAGGGCGGTGTTGAAAGATGCCAACATTATCGCGGCAGATACAGATTATTCACGCCTATGGAGGGTAGTGGCTCGCGGGAAAGAGGCAGCCGATGAAATCGTGTGCTCTGCGGACCCATATTGCTATATTTCGCATTTGTCCGCGATGCAGCGTTATGGAGTTACTCTGAGGAGGCCCGAAGCATTATATATAACGCGTCCGACAAACGAGGTTGTTAAGAACCTGATCGCAGACCGGAGAGCCAAGGATCGCCCGCGCTTAACGTTCTCACAAGAGGTAATTGGAGCTCCTGCTCTTTTGCAGGTCCGCCATCCGCGTAGGGTCAGAGGGCGGAACGTGAGCGTGAAAAAGACAAAGTTTCCAGGGGCATTTCGACCAGTTCGTGGAAGCACGGTCCGCGTAGCCTCAATTGGGCAAGTCTTCTTGGATATGTTAGAAGATCCAAAAATATGCGGTGGAATGAGCCACGTTCTTGAGGTGTGGGACGAGCATGCTCAAACCTATCTGAAGGAAATATTACAGCGAGTTGAAGAGGCTGGAACAGATATCGCTAAAGTTCGAGCTGGATACATTCTTTCAGAGAGAATGAGTGTCTCCACTAAGCTTCTTGATGTGTGGGTGCAGCACGCCCAGAGAGGTGGAAGTCGTAAGCTGGATCCTGATGCCGACTACGCCCCCCGTTTTTCAGACAAATGGATGATATCGATTAATGTTGATTGAAGCCTTTGAAAAAGTAAATATTTTTGACTGGGTTGAACGCGCTAAGATAGACCCTGTAAAATACTTTGAACGCCAAGCAACTGAAGTGGTGTTGGCGGCGATCGGTATGGCTGAGCCCTTCTCAGAGCACATTTTTCTGAAGGGCGGTATCCTAATGGGAGTTTTATACGGAAGCCCTCGGAATACTGGCGACATAGATTTCACGACGGATTTAGATCCCAACGATGAACTCCCCGATGCCCTGCGAACTGCACTTGATGAAACTCTGCCAAGGGCTGCAGCTGAAATCGGGTATCCTGGCATGCTGCTTAGAGTTCAGACAATAAAGATTAGACCGCGAAAAAATAGCCTTGCTAAAGATACGTTCCCTGCTCTTGAGATGAAAATTGGTTACGCTCAAAGGGGTTCACCGCAAGAAAGGCACTTCCATAAAGGAAGGTCGCCTCAAGTAATTCAGGTCGATATAAGCTTCAACGAACCGATATCCGGCCTTCAGGTAATCAAGCTGGAAGAGGCATCTTCTACCGAAATCAAAGCATACTCGATTTATGACCTGATCGCAGAAAAAGTCCGGGCATTGTTGCAGCAGGAGCTGAAGAATAAGAACCGACGACAAGATATCTACGACATATCATTGCTTCTTAGGGCGTTTGAGTTTGACGAAGATGAGAAAACAAAAATACTTACATCAATAAAAACCAAGTGTGCTTCACGAGAGATCACCCCTGATGTGCATTCGCTGAGTTCTGAGGCGGTCCGCAAGCATGCTGAAGCGGAGTGGGGAACGCTCGCGGTGGAGATAGGTGAGGACCAACTGCCGGATTTTGATGAGTGCTTTGCCCAAGTCGAAGCTCACTACACAAGTCTGCCTTGGTAGGAAGCGAGCGTCTCAGACGGCTGTGCTCAAGTATGAGTTTTAGAAAGTTATCTCTCAATCACTTTTGTCACATACAGCGGCGTCTTCCCAAGTCTTTGCTTTTTCCCGCCATGCCTGAACGTTTTTCGGATTTACACGCCCTGCCTCAATCCAATCCTCTTCTGCAAATCTAATACGAGCTTTCAGGTTCGTTGCCCTGGCATCACGCTCTTTAAGAAAGGTGGAGTAGCTAAGATAGGCAAGATATAGGGCCCCTTCCTGAGCACTAAAACCCTTCGGATATACAAGATCAAGCGCCTCAAGCGCGGCCATGGGGCCGACGACCTCGATCGTCAGGTCGAACGTTGGCAAGAGAGCGGCAACTTCGCCGTTCCACTTCTTTCTTCTATTAAAAAACATACTGGAAATCCTGTTTAGGCGTTATCTGATAGCATCCAGATTAGATCAGAATGACACCTTAAAGTCTGAGTTACACGGTCTGGAAAGGCCAGTATGTTCTGCGTCACCCCCTCTTAAAACCCCGCGAGGCCTTGCGAGAACCACTGATCTGCCCCCATCAAGTGGTCCGATTTTATTGTTAGTGCATGGTCGGCCTCTGGTCTATCGGGACCCTGCTTTCAGGCGCTGGAGGACGATATCCCAGTGCGCTGTGCGGCCTGATGGCATAGTGCCCGATCGAGAGTAGGAAGCGGTCGCGTCCCTCCCATTCCGGGTCCTCCGGGCGATACTGGGCGTGGAAATACGAGGCTGCAAGCACATCGGCGATCCCGAGTGCTTGGCCGAAATATCTCTGACCCGGGACTTCGCCCATGAGAAGCGCCTTGCGGCGGATATTCCAGGCGCGTTGTGCGAGCGAGCCATTGCTCGCTGTATGCGGTCGGCGTTCGGCTTCCATGATGTCCTCCCAACTTGCCCGAAGGCTGTCAGGGAGAATATGCCCGAGTATGGCCTCGGCGTCCGTATCTGATCCTTTCAGACCTCGTTAGAAAAACTTCAAATTTTTTTGAGAGCACGGGAAGTTGCCACCTATCCGGCCAGCTTCAGCGGCACCTGAATCTGGAGAATGACGATGCACTGATGCCTGCCCGTCAGGCGGCCCGGAGGCGTTTCGATGAAGCGACATTCCCGGAGATATGCTGCTTAGGCACAGTTGCACGGTCAGACGCCGACCTGGAGTAGCGGACGCAGCGCCACTTCGACCCTTTCGCGGGATGCTGGCTCGAGCGGCAGAATCGGACGCGGCGGCGTGATGCGTCCGAGACCGAGGCTTTCAGCGACGGTGAACATCACTCGGAAGCTCCCGAATTCTCGGAATAGCGCCCAAAGAGGATCAAAAGCGTTGTTGATGCGCTCCGCTTCGGCCCCATCACCTGTCTGAGCCGCGCGGGTGAGCGCGAGAGAGGGTTCTGGCAAGAGGCCGGCCACGACGCTATACCAGCAGGCACCGCGGGCGAGCAGCGCGTCCTTCGCCCCCCAATCACCGCTGTATCCGACGGCGAAGTCGTCCGGCGTAATGCCCTGCAAGCGACGCAGCTCGCCCGCGTAATCGCCATCCGCCGGGAGAGGCATCTTGACCGCGCTGACGTTCGGGATCTCGGCCAGACGCGAGATCAGGTCCAGGCTGAAGGTGAATTTCGTGGTCCCCGGGTTGTTGTAGATACACAGGGGGAGTTCACCGACCGTGGCGACGGCCTCGAAATGGCGGAAAACCTCTTCGTCGGTCAATGACTGGTAGGACATGGGTGCGAGAAGCAGGCCGTCTGCACCGGCTTTCCGGGCATCTCGCGCGAGTTCTTTGGCGACATCGGTAGTGAGAGCGCCAACACCGACAATGATGGGTGTCCGTCCAGCTACGCAATCCACGGCGGCCCGGAGGACCCGCTTGCGCGCCTCCGGTGTCAGGTAGGCGTATCCCCCGGTGCTGCCGAGCAGTCCAATGGAATCCGCTCCCGCAGCCACGATCCGCTCGAGAAAGCGGTGCAGAAGCTCGGAATTCAGCTGCCCCTCGTCGTCGGTAGGCGTGAGGGGGAAGGCCGACAGGCCGGTAAACAAGGTCATGAAGAGTCTCCTTCAAACGCGTGACATTTGACATGTAGCACGGCCAGCTGTGGTCGATTATCCCGCATTATTCCGGCTATCCAACCAGATTATTTTTATATCGCGCGCTGCGGACTCACCTCCTGTTCAACACGACAGGAGACACCATGACAGACCAGACTAATGCCCCGCTCAAAGACCGCAAACAACGTGAGCTTGAGGAACGTCTGAACAGCGGCCGCCCTCTCACCGCGACGGGCTTGGGCTTCCATCTTGGCGTGGATCGCAACACGGCCACACAGATCGCCAAAGCTCAGGGCCTCGCACCCGAGGGTAGCACCTACCCTTGGCGCCGGATCTGGTGGCAGATCCATGACGTCGAGTGCGGCCTGCTCGCCAGTCACCTGGATAATTTGCAAGCCCGCCACCCAAACTCGAAGATCCTTGGCGGCATCGAGGACCTCGAGGTCGCGCTGCGTGCGCCGTTGGTCAAGTATCCCGGCATGGCCGCCTTGCTCAAAGAGCACCCCGACACGCTGCGCAAGCAAATCGACCGAGGTGATCGGATCATCCCCTTCCCGGTGCTCGACTTCGGCCCTCGCCTGCAGCTCTACCGGCCGCTCGACGTCATGCTCTGGCGCGACGAGGAACGACTACTCACTCTTCCCAAGGCGGAATCCCCTGCTCCGAAACCTGTGCCCGAACCGGAACAGGATCGGGATCGGGTTGCACCGAGATCCAAGACAAAGACGTCGGCCAAACCCCAGCCTCAAATGCCGCCAGCCGACCGCAAAAAAGCGATTTTTGCCCCTGCTGCGCGGTCTAAGCGGAAGGCTGCGGGATAGCCGGAAAAAAGCGATACGTCCGCATTCTTCCGGCAGCGGGAAATATGCGGATGAACCGCTTTTTCAGCGGCTTAGACGGCAAAATGCGGCTTAGACAGAAGATTTTACTCCAATAACACAAGAAACAAGGAAGCTCAGATGAAGCACCTCTTCCCCACCAGCAAGACCCAAAACGCCACATCGGCCCAAGCACCCACCAAGATGGAGACCATGCAGGACGTCAGAGACTACATCGCCGCGAACGGTCCCGCCTACCTCCTCGCGGCGCTCGACAGGCTGCACAGCCGCGCCCTATTCGGCGCCTCCCTCAAGACGCTCAAGATCGCCGATTTTGACCCGACCTTCCCGAAGTCGGTGCGCGGGATCCATCCGCGCCCAGACCTGCCGCAGGATCTCGAAGCCTATAAGCGCACGCGGTCCGACTGCCGCCGGGCGATCGCATTCGCCACCGGCGCTGCGGCCGCGAAACAAGAGTTGCGCGCGCGTCAGGACGGCTGGGCCGACCTGCTGGCAGCGGCAAAACTGCACAGCACAAATGGCGGGGCGATTCATCCCAATGCTCTCAGCCCATTTGCGACCTTCGCTGACATCGCCCGGCGCGGCGGGCTCGAACCTTGGGATCTGGCAGCCCCCGGAGCCACCGACCGGATAGAGGACGTTTTGCAAGCCAAGACCGAGCGCGAGGTGGTGCGCCGCGCCCAAAAGACCCTGAACGCCTTCCGCTATCTGCCCGAGCTCGGCGCCCTGCTGCCGACCGAGCCGGTGCCGGTGCAGCCAAGCCTGCGCGACCTTGATGCTCTACCCGCTCATGTGGATGAGGTGGCCCTCGCCATGATCAAAAAAGCCAGCACCACGCGCGATCGCACCACCGGCAAGGATGCTGTCCGGGTCGGGAAACAAGCTCGCGACCGCTACCGGGCCGCGCTGCGCCACCATCTCCGCGCACTGCCGCACTGCAAGCCGCACCGTGATCCAGACCCGCTGATCGACTATCCCATCCCCCTCACGGACTTAAATGCCGTCAATGACGTTGAGGGGCTGTTTTCCGTCGACCACCTCTGCGCATCGCTCCGGCGCACAGCAGAAGTTGAGCACCTGCCCGGCACGCTCAGTCAGACCTCGGCCTACGCTTATTACAACAACATCCTCGTCGTCTTAGGCCACAACGGGCTGCTCGATGACGAGACGGCCGAGATCATCAAGAGCAGCGAGTTTTACCAGCAGGGCAAGGAGTTGGCGAACGGCATGCGTCCCGCGACCGCGCGCTGGTGTCAAAACCTTATCGCTGATCCGACCAAAGAGCGCCGCTTCCGGAATCTGCACCGACTGATGATGCGCGACGCCGAAAAGATCCTCGCTGATGCAAAAGGCCGCGAAATGACACGGACAGAGATCGAACGGGTTCGAGCGCTTGGCACCTGCGCCGCGACCTCAGCCATCGAGTGGGCCGGCGCCCCGATCCGCATGGCCAACTGTCTGGGCCTGCGGCTGCACGGCAGCCGCAAGAACTTCTTCAAGCCAGGCCAGAAAGGCTCAACCTACGAGTTCTTCTTGCCCAAGGAAGAAACCAAGGCCGGCGAAGAGGTCGCACCGATCGAACTCAATGCTGATCTTCACGGATCTGAAGTTCTGGACTGGTATATCGAAACGATCCGCCCGCTGTTCCCCCACGCTGACGATAGCATTTACCTCTTCCCCGCCGTGGAGTCCCCGGGGCCGCTCAACAAGAACACCTTCGATGGCTGGTTTCAGCGCGCCTCAGGCGAGGTCGGGCTGCACATGACGTTTCACAAGTGGCGCCACGGCTACGCGACGATCTTGCTCGACCAAGATTGGGCCAACCTGAAAGTCGCGGCCGATATGCTCGGCAACACCATGGCGGTCTGCGAGCGCAATTACATCTGGATCAACAAGAAGAAGCTGCACAAAGACGGGCAGCGGATGATGGTGAAACGCAGCCATGAGAAGGACGCAGAAGTCACGGGGGTGCGCGCATGATCCCCCGCCACCTCATCCTGCGTCAACCACACATGCAGCACTTGATCGACCTGCCAGAGATCGATGAGATGCCCGATGAGCAGCTGCGCGCCCTCGAAGGGCTCATGGCATTCTGCGTCGATCAGGATCTCGAAGACCCAGCGGCGCCTGACATCCGAGCCTATTGCGCGCTACAAGACCAATCGCCGGCAAATCTCGACGCTCTCAGCGACGCAATGCGGCGTCTCGATATGCCTGACGCATTCTTGCTCGAGGTAGAGTCGGTCGCTGCCGACCTGCGGCACCGCGCCGAGTTCAAAGGCATCACGCAAGGGCGTAATCGAGACTACGAGCGCGAGGTTTCGGTCCCGGTGGAGGAATTGCCGACCGATTGGCAAATAACCCTCCGCAAGCTGCACAAGCTCGGGACGCTCGAGCGCATGCAGTCTCGGCTCGGCATGTTTGTCTGGTCGGCGCGGCAAGCCGGTCACCCGGTGGATCTTGGCTGCATCGAGGCGTTGCAGACCTTCTATCAAGACTTGCGCGCACGCTCGGTCGCCCGACAGCGCGAGCAAGACGCAAAGCAGGGCCTCATCAGCGACATCGACACGCCCCGCTGGTCCTACCTCCGCGGCACATGGGAAGAACTCTATCGCTTCGCTCGGGCCCATGGCTGTGATGACGATGTCCTCGAAGAGCTCGGGATCACCTTCCAGACCCTGACGACCAAAGAGGCTGGACAGAGTTCTCAGAAGATGACGAAGGCCATGAAGATCGGATCGGCCTCGAGCCTGCTGGCCGAGGCTCGCGCGATGCTCGGCGCCGCTAACGACGTCGAGCGCCCCGATTGGCGGCATGCCAGACGCAACTGCGCCGCAGCAATCGCACTTGGCATAGGCGTGCCCGCCCGCCCACGGGACGTGTTTGCGCATCACATCTTTGGCCAAGGTCTTTTCTACGAGAACGGCGCCTACGTTTTTCGTTACCGCCCCCAAAAAACACGGCGCACCATCAACGAGCCCTTCGAAGTAGAACTCGATCCCGAGGGCTGGTCGCCGTTCATCGACGCCCTGATCTTGCAAGACCAGGATCCGCGATATCTCGCTGAGCTTCGCACCAAGGTCATGGATCAGCAGCGGCCGCTCTACGTGAATTATGACGGCTCACGCTGCGCCTACCCCTGGTATAGCCGTCAGTGGGCCGCAGTGACCGGCACAGGCGGCCATATCGCGCGCACCTTGATCTACGATGAGATGGCAGACTTGGGCGAGTTCGGCATCCTCTATGCCAAAAGCTCGGCTCACCATGTCACCGACCAGATCAGCGACAAATATCGCTCCGATCGGGCCATTGCTGCAAGTCGTGAGATCGCAAAAAGAGCTATGATCGCCCGTGGCCTGTATGATGATATTGATGGTTTGTGAATTCGTAGGCTTTCGCCTGCGCTATGGCATAATAATGCAGATCGAATGTTTCAGCACTAAGCCACACCTTGGAAAGGAAAGGCATACTGGGCGCGGGTGTTAAATATGTGTTAATTAATGTGTTAGGGTCTCTTCTACTGTAATTCTTATATTATATAACAAAGACTTACCAAAGCGCCAAGTGTGTAATAACACGTTTCTAAGTGTGTAGTAACACGAAAAAAGGTGTGTAATAACACGTTTATGCCTATAGTGTGTGATAGCACGAATGGGCTTGACTCGGTGTGCAATAACACGAATTTAGACCTATGGTGGGTAATAACACGAAATCAAGGTCCCCTCTTCTTCCGGATCGTATGCAACAAGGCGATTTTTTCGTCTGTGACATCTTCGATGCGGCGCCCAAAGGCGACATGGCGTCGATGGAGCACCCAGTTTTCTCTATCTCGACAAAACCCGACAAGAACATCCGCCGATATGAAAATGGCGATATTTTTATTGAGGTGGTTCCTTCTGTTAAAGGTCTTGCAACGGTCTATGATCGTGACATTCTGATTTTTTGTATCTCACAAGTGATTTCGGCACTGAATGATGGCCGTGAGGTGAACCAGACGGTGCGCTTCAGAGCGTTTGATCTACTCACCTCAACAAATAGAGGCACTGATGGTCGTGGATATGAGCAACTCAGGGCTGCGTTCGAGCGCCTTTCTGGCACTCGGATTGCGACAAATATTACGACCGCAGATACTGAGGTTCTGGATGGTTTCGGCCTGATCGACCGATATCGTATCGTCAGAGAAACCAGGGACGGTCGGATGCAGGAGATTGAGGTTAAGTTGTCTGACTGGGTGTTCAATGCGATCAATGCACGTGAGGTTCTAACATTAAGCCGGAATTATTTCCGCCTTCGAAAGCCCTTGGAACGGCGCCTCTATGAGATTGCGCGGAAGCACTGTGGATACAAAAAACGTTGGGCAATCGGTCTGAATAAGCTCAAAGAGAAGTGTGGCTCCTACTCCACTGACAAGGAATTCAAACGCCTCATTTCAAAAATTGTCGCCGAGGATGTCGCGCATAGTCACATCCCCGACTACAGCCTTCGTCTTGAGGGTTCCCAAGCGGTATTCTACTCGCGCGGGACCGTTCCTACACCACAAGAAGAAGTGTTTGAGGGGTGGCTTGATCCGGATGCTTACGATGCCGCACGGCAGGCTGCCCCTGGCTGGGATACGCGACATCTCGAACAAGAGTGGCGGCGATGGTGCGGCAAAGAAGAGATTGAGCCGAAGCATCCAACCAGACACTACGTCAAGTTCTGCGAGAGTTGGTTCGAGAAACGGGGAAAACCGTAATCGGATGTAAATCCGGTATTAGAAACATATCCGGTTATGCAAATAAATTCGGTTATACATATATTTCCGGTATGAGAAATATATTAGGTGTGGAATTTGAAACCGGTTATGGATATGTTGCCGGTGAGCTAAATAAAACGGGTTGGATAAATGCCGGTAATCGTGATGGCGAGCCCGAAGGGCGGTGTGGGAAAATCGACATGTGCCGTGCTGCTGGCATCCGAGTTCGCCCGGATGGGCGCTGAGGTTACCGTCCTTGATTGCGACCCGAACAAATCCCTTACACGGTGGGCGTCTCAGGGTTTACCGAAGGGCGTTACCATCCATAGCGATATTGGACGCTCTGAAGTCGTTGCAACGATTAAGGATGCCGACGGCGATGGCAAAATCGTGGTGGTTGACCTTGAGGGGGTTGCTTCACAGCTGGTAAGCCGTGCGATTTCTCAGGCTGATCTGGTTATTGTTCCCATGCAGCCGACAGCACTGGATGCCGAGATAGGATCTGAGGCGCTCGCCCTTGTTCGGGAAGAGGAAGAAGCGCTGAACCGGACCATTAGACATGCCGTGGTTCTGACGAAGACCAGTGCAGCGGTGAAAAGCCGTGTGCAAAAAGAACTCGAAAACCAGCTGCTTAGGGCAGGGATTGATATGATCGAACCATCCCTTGTTGCCCGCGCGGCTTTCTCGGAGCTCTTTGCCTATGGCGGTGATTTGACCTCAATGATGAACAATCCAGAAATTGTTACCGGTGGGAAAGTAGATAAAGCTTTACTGAACGCCACAGCATTCACGGAGGCGGTGTATGAGCGGCTCAAATAGACTGGCTGGCCTTACGGCGCGGCCAAAAAACACAGGCCCGGCTGAGGTGCGGAAAGTTGACGACGTAGGAGAGGCGAGGGGGTTTGTTGACCGCACACCACGGAAGAAACCGGGGCGGAAACCCAGCCCCCGCACACACCAGCTGCACCCTAAGGTTTTTCCGAAGGTGGGTGAAGCGATTGCGGCGGAGGCCGAAAAACGGGGCATCACGCAAGGCCAACTCGTCGAAGAAATGTGGAGTATCTATACGTCGCAGGCATAGCTTTTGAACTCAAAGAACCAAGCTCTCAAAGGCAACTTAACTGGCGCCGTTCAGCAGGCCGTTGTGCGCGCAATGACCTCCAACAACTCGTTGGCCGTTCTGCTTCTCAAGGAGGATCGCCAAGGTATCGGCGTGCGGACGAGCAAGATCTACGACATGATCAAGAACTGTGAGACGAGCGACTTGGGGGCTGCGAGGCCAGTAGATTGCATGAGGGTCCGGTCGTAAGCGCTACAGCCATGATGGGCGAAGAATCTTGACCGAAAGAGAGCTCCCGTCTCCCGCTGCAAACGGCGGTTCTGCGACCGGAGTTGATAACCACCACCCTGAGGGGCGATCCAGTTGGGGAGGCGAAGACGCTATGTGCGGCTTCAGCGGCCACGTCAGCGCAGTCGCTTCTTCATGCGCTCGATTTGGTCGGGCGTGCCTTCAAAGGTGTAGCCTTCGCGGGTCTTTTTCATCCCAACACCGGGACCAGCAGCTTTTTTCAGGTTGTTTTCGACCTGCTTCTCAATGCTACGCGTCAGCTCACGCTGAAGCTGCGATGCGGACGTGATCTTGCGGCCATTGAGCCGCATTTCGATGCCAGACATTGTCTTTTTCCTTTCATGTCAGCCCTTCGGAGGGAAGGGATCATTGCCGTAGGTGTTGCGCTCCCGGATGCGACCGTTCTCGCCGTGAATCAGCATCTCGCTGCCTTGACGAATGGCGGATTGCCGCGCGGCCTCTACGGCCTCGCCCTGCGTGCCATGGACGGAAGAAGCGCGCGTATTGCCTGCCCCTTTCACCGCCCAACCGTTTTCATGTGGAACAACATGTTGATTTTTCTTAGACATTTTTAACCTCATATGTCGATTGCAGTTGACGAACCATCAACCATGTGTTTATATATATCATATAAAATGGCGCTTATCAACCAGACAATAATCGCCGGGAGAGGACCATGTTCGGACAAAGACTGCGACTTGCCCGCAAACGGGCCGGCCTATCTATGCAAGCGCTCGCGGAGCGCGCAACTCCAAGCGTGTCAGCGCAAGCCATCAGCAAATACGAGGCGGACAAGATGATGCCGTCCTCGTCAGTTTTGGTCGGCCTCGGTAAGGCGCTCGGTGTGTCGCTCGACTTTTTGCTCGGCGGACAGGTCGAAGCCCTGGAAAGCGTCGAGTGGCGAAAAAATTCGACCGCTTCGGCACAGGATCGAGCGATGGCCGAAGCCATCGTCATCGAGAAGCTTGAAGACTATCTTGCAATCGAGGACATCCTCGACCTGCACGCCGCCAAAGACCCCTTTGCCGCGCTGCGCGTTGATCATGTTACTGATGAAGCGGCAATCGACGCCAAAGCACGGGATGTGCGGCGGGAATGGAAGCTCGGAATAGATCCCATCCCGAGCATGACCGCCCTGCTCGAAGACAAAGGGCTCAAGGTCATCGAGGCCGACCTTCCCGAACGGATCAACGGGCTGGCCTGTCATGTTGAACGGGTAGAGGGCTCACCGACCGAAGTGATTGTCGTCTCGCGACATACCAATGTCGAGCGAAAGCGCTTCAACCTCGCCCATGAGCTCGCGCACCGGATTATCATTGAAACCGGTAATGCTGCGCTGAAGAAGGAAACCTCCATGCACCGCTTCGCGGGGGCGTTCCTCATTCCGCGTGAGCATCTCGAAGAGGAGGCGGGGAAAAACCGTCACGGCATGACCTGGATCGAGATCATGCGTCTCAAGCGCACCTATGGCGTCTCGGCCGCTGCGATGCTCGTGCGCCTCGGCCAAGTGGGCATCCTGTCAAAAAGCGCGGTAGAATATGCGTTTAAAACTTATGCGCGCAGCTGGCGGCGCAAGGAGCCAGAGCCTATCGGTCCGGGTGAAGGCTTCGCGGCGTTCGAAAAGCCGCAGCGTTTCGAACGCCTCGTTTGGCGCGCTTTGGGCGAAGAGATGATTTCGCCAGTGCGGGCGGCGCAGATGCTCGGCCTCCCTTTGAGCGTTGTCGAACGCGACATCAGGGGGCCGCGTGAACAGTGAGCTGTGTTGTCGTCAATGATGCATCTTGTCTAATCGACCTGAAGAAAGGAGAACTGCTGCATGTCCTGCTGCGGTTACCCTATCGGTTCATCGTGCCGCTACCGATCCGTGAAGAAGAGCTGCTCAGCTTCACGGCGCAGGAATGGCTAATGCTCGAAAACAGCGGCCTCATCACATATGACCTGCCGAGTGAAGAGGTTGCCCAAGTCTTCGCACTGAAGCGTGAGCATAGCCGACTGTCGGCCAATGACTGTTTTGCCCTCATCACAACAACCTGTCAGGAGAACGGTATCCTCCTGACGGGCGACAACCTTTTGCGGAAGGTGGCCACGGCGCGCGCCGTGCGAGTTCATGGCGTGCTCTGGATCATCGATGAGTTGCACGCCGCTGAAGCCTGTGAGGTCGAGCTTCTCATTTCCGCTCTGCAGATCTGGCGGGCGGATGATACGGTTTTCCTGCCACCCGGCGAAATCGATAAGCGACTACGCCGCCTGGGAGAATAACCTCACCATGGAACAGACTCATAATAGGTCAAACCGCGTTTTCGTGTGCTTGGGAGACGACCAATATCCCGGCTATGAACACACTCTCTGATATTATCGTCCTCGGAAACGCCGCTGCGGACGCCGGCGAACCTCTCGTAGATAACTGGCCGCAAATGCGCGGCGCTCTGCTCATGTTCGGACGTGCCGCTGGCGGTCCCGACCAAGTGACCGCGTCAAGTTTTGAAAGTCGTTTCCCGGCCGACTTCAAGGCACTCTGTGCTGAAGAACGGGCGCTGATACCGAATTCTCGGGTCTACACTACAGCCCGCACCCACATAGCACGGCTGCTGGCTGCGCTCGGTGAAATCAGCAACCCGTGGGAAGAACTCCGCATGATGATACGTCGCGCCAATCACCCCGAGATCGAGCGATGCCTGCCGGGATTGGCCACTCCCGCTAAAGCAGTCGGATTGGCGCCTGCCCAGATCACCACTGACTGGGTGTGGTCCCTCGACGGCGAACGGGGTGTCCTAAGCGAGGAGCAGTTGCAGCGCCGATTTGATCGCGAAAGGCGACATGGAAAGGCACCCAAGGCAAAGCTCGCTTGCTCTGTGCGTCAGCGCCTGCGGCAGGGGGTCTCAGTTTTCAACCGTTTATTCCAAATCCCTGAGATTGCCGCGAGCGGGCTACTGCCCCCAGAGCCGATCGCAGCGCCGCCGGTCTATGATCGACAAGGTCGACTGAAATTAGACCTGCCAAGCATTTTGACACACTATCACGCTGCCGCCCCCGAAACGCGGCGTGACGGTCTACCGCAGGTATGGCAGGCAATGTGCAATGCGGGGATCTACATGCCAACCGACAACCCAACCGCCGATGACATGCTCGCGCCCGATATGTGGACACGGATTACACAACTCCAGCCATGCGACACTGGTGTCACGAATGCATCGTGGCGCCAGTATATCAGCCGTGCCCGGCAGCTTCTGCTGCCTCATGTCACCCACCCGGTATCGGCGTCGGACACCCTGCCTCAATGGTTGGACAGGATGACCCTCAAGACAACGGACCGTATGCCGCTCTTTCAGCTTTGGTGGCTCCTGATCGACCGCGACATGACAGATGTGACCCCTGATGACATCCTCGACCTGGCGACATGGCGCGAGCTATGGTCACAGATGCCATCGAGATTGAAGCCACGAACCTGGACGATCTATGAAAGGAGGGCGCGCGCGCTGATGTCCCGTCATGCTACCGTTCAAATTGACCCCTATCGCATTGTAACGCGGGCCTGGGCCGACCTACCAAAGAATGCCAAGGCGGCGCTGGACCCTATTCGGAAAACGGCTGAGCGGGCTCTGTTGAGGCCCCTCGACCTCAGCCCCGAATGGGTAGCACAGCAGGGTCTGCATAGTGCACAGGAAATGGAGGTCACTGATACCCTGAGGGAGGTCTTCTTATCCGCGGCACTGGGGCGCCGCCCTGACCCCGCCGCAGTGGCGTGGGAGGCTCTACGCACCGCTATCAGAGGTCAAGGAATCTCAACCATTGGGCTCGCCAAAGTCTCCAGCCTTGCCATTGATGACAGCAAAGCGCCTGTCGATCTCACTCTGGAGTGGGCCACCAAAAAGGCTGCGCAGATGGACCAAAAAAAGCGAGCCGAATTCACAATCCATCTGCGCAAGCTGGATAGCCTGCTGAGCATCTCGGATCTGGCCCCAATCCTCTATGCAGAGCCTATCGGTGCTGTGCCTGACCTTCGCAAACGCGGCAAAATCGAGCCGCCCGAGAAGATCATGCGCGAGACGGATGCCGTCACTGCCGCCCATCGACTCCAACCAAGCACGTGCCGCGAAGCCCGGGCTACCGTCCGCAAGGCTTGGACTGAGGTGGCCAATACCGTGATCGACGTTAAGATTGATACCCTCGAGGAGCTACTGTCAGTCGCTGTGACAGCGAAGCTCGATCAGCCCACCCACCGCAAGGTTGCCCGGCTGCTCAAAAATATGACCAGCATGCAGGGACCGGCATAGCGCCCAGCCAGTGCTCTATTCCGCCGGAATAATGTCCGCAGTTCAGGTATTTTGCCCGGAGTCATTCTTGTCGAGGAGATGGTATGGCGCGTTCGCGATAAATCGACGCAAGCGCTCAGGATCGCGCGGACGATCTCGGCCGCTCACCCGAGCCAAGTAGGCCATATAGGCGATGGTCACGCCAGCCGGGGGTGGGGTCGTTTGTCTCGCACCGATGACTGTAATCAGCGAGGTCAAAGCTACTCCCATTCCATCTGCTGATAGACAGTCTGTGCGTTACGACCTGCGAGCGCATCGAACAAGTCGAGATAGTCAAATTCGGATTGATCGACTTGAACCGAACCGATGATATCCCCGCCACCATCAATATAAGTCCGCATCCGGTTGCGCAGGTTTTTAAGATAGCCGCGCGTATCCGCCTGCGCCTGTTTCACTGTGGTCAGTGGACCGTGACCGGGGACCAGGTGCATTGGCTCCAGTTCTTCAATCGCATCGAATGCGTCGAGCCATGAAGCACTGTCGGAAAAATCCATCACGCTCAGAATCCGTCCAATATAAACGATATCGCCGGTAAATACTGTCCGCTCCGCGGGTAACCAGACAAAGCTGTCCCCGGGTGTATGTGCAGCGCCCGCGTGGTTAATTTCGATCCGACGGTCACCGAGTTCCAAGACATAGCCAGTCCTGAAAGTCACATCAGCGTATACGGGTTCTGTTCCCTTCAATCCTTCTCCGACAAGCTGGGACAACATGGTCAATTGGAGGGATTCCCGTTCCTCCTGGTCGAAAACTGCTGCAGAAGAGGCGATGATTGTCGCGCCCTGCGCCTTCCAATAACCGTTGCCGAGCCATCGATGGTCCTGTCCTCCGGTGTTGATCACATGCGTAACAGGCTGGCCAGTCAGAGCCCGTATCGCGTCATGTAGCATCGCCGCGCCCGCCCATGTGCCGCCCGGATCAATCAATACTGCGCCATCTCTGGTCTCGATCAGGCCAAACGTGGCGTTGTTGCCGAGGTTTTCCGGCGTGCGCTGCGTCGCTGGCCCTTCGATCGCCCAAATGCCCGGGGCGACAGGCTGAACGTTGAGGATTTCCGCCAATGCCGAGATCGGAGCCCAGATCATGATAAAGATCGTGAAAAAGCACTTCATGAGAGGGTTTCAGGTATCCAAAAGTATGTTTGCACGTGAGTTTATCCGTTCAGATCGTCTTCCCCACGAAGCAAACGCGCGGGGAACCGTCCACCGCGGTAAGCACGAGTGACTTCTTGCTGATTGCCCCGGATGTAAGCACCACCGACGGTATAGCTATGCTCTATCACAATCAAGAAGATGATTGTGATAGGTTCTCACCGAGCAAATGGTCGTTTATTTGAGGCCGACCAGCCGATCCGGTCGCAGCCTGTGGCGATGGTCGGTCAAGCGCCAAGCGCCTCCGAGCGCTGCGAACAGAAGGCCGAGGCCGCTCGCGCCAACGATCAGGAACATGACAGGATCTGATACCGGACAGCTTCCGCCGGGGCGACGCCGGCCAGGAGCTGGCCGGTCATCATGCCGGGCAGAGATACGACACCCGCCATCGCGTTGATCATCGCCATGAAACCGCGGTGCATCGCTTCCTGCATGGCCGGGCGCAGCGCGTTGAGACGTGTCGCGCCGAGCGCGATGCGCGCCTCGAGCGCCGCGCGGTCGCGGATGGCGGCGGTGGTCAACGTATCGAGTCCCAGGCTGATCCCCGTCATCGCGTTGCCAAGCAGCATCCCGAACAGGGGAATCGCATAGTGGGGATCGTAGAGCGGCTCGGGCCGCAGACTGCCAAGAAGCGCCACGAGCGTCAGCGTTGCGGCCGCGATGGTCATGGTCGCCGTGCCCAAGCCATAACCCCACCGACCGGCAAGTCGACGATGCTGGCGGGCCGTGATTTCCCGCCCGGCGAACAACACCATGACAAGCGCCATGAGAAGGGTCCAAGGCAGTGTCGCCACACTGAACAGAAGCGTCAGGATCGCCCCCACCGCCGAAAGTTGGACCACCATGCGGATCGCCGCCATCAGCAATTGCCGCTCAATGCCGAGCGACAGCCGGAGGGACAGAAGGCCGTTCAACAGGACGAAGACGGACACGGCGGCAATATCCCAAACCGTCAGGCTGATCACGCTCATCCCGCCTCCTTCAGTCGTCCGCTTTCCATGATGTAGCGCCGATCGGAAAGCCGATCCGCCTGGGCGTCGCTATGCGTGACCAGCACGATCGTAGCGCCATCATCGCGAAGGCGGCCGATCAGCGCCTCCACGTTCTGCTCGGAGTCCGCGTCAAGCGCTGCTGTTGGCTCATCGAGTAAAAGCACCGCCGGACTGCCCTCGATAGAACGCAGGAAACCAAGACGCTGCTTCTCGCAAGTGGAAAGGCGCGAGATCTGCCATCCTTGCAATGAGGCGCATGGCAGCCAAGTTAGTTCAGATGCTGCCAAAGCCAGAGAGGTAAAGCAGGATTCCCGCAGCCGCACTGCCGATCAGCACCTTGAACATGCCGACCCGGAAATGGAGCATCGCCACCAGGGCCACGAGCGTCAGCAGGG
The DNA here is from genome assembly GCF_043556915.1 of Sulfitobacter sp. 1A15299. Taxonomy (NCBI): domain Bacteria; kingdom Pseudomonadati; phylum Pseudomonadota; class Alphaproteobacteria; order Rhodobacterales; family Roseobacteraceae; genus Sulfitobacter; species Sulfitobacter sp. 1A15299. Next base: position 19,709 of record NZ_JBIFFJ010000034.1, read on the forward strand.
CCGATGCGGGGTTGATCGTGCCGAGGATCGGGACGTTTATCTGCATGCCAAATCCGTTGAAGACACGCACTTCCCCGAACACCACATGCAACCCGAACCATACCGCAAGGTTCAAGATTACGCCGACAACCGCGGCGGTTATCGCCGTCAGGGCGGCAGTGAGCTGATGGTTATCCCGCAGCCGCTCAATGAAGGGCGCGCCAAGGAAGATCCAAAGGAAGCAGGGGGTGAAGGTGACCCATGTGGTCAGCAACCCGCCCAGGGTTGCGGCCATCAGGGGTGACAGGCTGCCTGCCTCGCGCAGGGCGCCCATGAAGCCTACGAATTGTGTCACCATGATCAGCGGTCCCGGCGTGGTTTCCGCCATGCCAAGCCCGTCCAGCATCTCTCCCGGCGCCAGCCAGCCGTAATTCTGCACCGCTTCCTGCGCCACATAGGCAAGAACCGCGTAAGCGCCGCCGAAAGTCACCACCGCCATGGTGCTGAAGAAACCGGCTATTTGGCTGAAGACGTTTCCGGGACCCAGCAGGAGAAAGAGCAACGCCACCGGAACAAGCCACATGCCAAGCAGCACGGCCGAGATGCGCAGCGCCCAGCCCCGGTTGACGCGAGTATGTTCCGGCGATTCCTCGCCCAGTAGCGTGTCGGCATCGGCGACTTCCACCGAGCCGAGCTTCCCATGACCGCCGCCATCGCGAAATGCCGGAAGATCGGCGCGCGCTCCGATATATCCGATCATCCCAGCGGTAAGAATGATCAGTGGAAATGGCACCCCGAAGGCGAAGATCGCGATAAATGCTGCTGCCGCAATCGCCAGCATTGCCGTGTTTTTCAAAGCTCGGCTGCCAATTCGGATCACTGCCTGCACCACGATGGCCAGAACCGCGGCCTTCAGGCCAAAGAACAGGGCCTCGACGGCGCCGACATTGCCCCAAATGGCATAGATCCAACTTAGGGCCATGATCGCGACAACGCCGGGCAGAACGAACAGCACACCAGCGATGATTCCGCCGAGCGTGCGGTGCATCAGCCAGCCGACATAGACGGCAAGCTGCATCGCTTCGGGACCGGGCAGCAGCATGCAATAGTTCAGTGCATGCAGAAACCGTTTCTCACCCAGCCATTTCTGCTCTTCGACGAGAATGCGGTGCATCATCGCTATCTGCCCGGCGGGTCCGCCGAAACTCAAAAGGCCAACGTGGGCCCAGATTTTAGTCGCCGCTTTCAGCGTAGGGTAATCGGGTTTCTGCATCTCACACCTTGGGCTTGTTGGTCGGCCAGTTGTGTGCCTCGTCGCTGGCGTCACGCGCCCAACGGTAAAACGCGTCATACAGCAAAACGCCGGCATCAAGCTGTTCCAGATCATCGGAATACATGCGCGACAGACCCAGCGAGGCGGCCAGCAAGCCAGCTGCTTCGGGCGCGAGATCGAGGCGTGCCGTGTCCGCACCGCGAACCATGGTCGCAAGTCGGTCAAGCGCCGGAGTCGACAGGCCGAACTCGGCCAGCATCACATCGAATGTGCAAAGCTCGCCGCGATGGCTCCAGAACACATCCTCGATATCGAAGGGGGCCGCGTTATATCGCTCGGCCACGCCTATGACCTCGGCGGGCGCGACAAACAGGATAACGGCATGTGGATCAACAAAGCGCCGGATCAACCAAGGGCAGGCAATGCGGTCAATCTTTGGGCGCGACCGTGTGACCCAGACCGTTCGGCCCTGCGCATCACGTGGCGGCAGCTTGTCGGGTCTTATCAGAGGTAGGTCAGAGCCTTTCCAGGCCTCGAATCCGCCTTCCAGATATTCCGCCGGGCATCCCTCGGCCCGCAGCCAGGCCGCAGCCCCCTGGCTGAGCTTGTGCCCGGCTTGGCAGATCACGATGGCGGCATTGTCGGTCGCGCACGATACAAGACCCGACAGCACCCGGTCATCGACTTTGACGGCACCCGGTATGAGGCGGGGGTCGGCCTCGAAATCTTCTGTGGATCGAACATCCAGAAGCAGCGGTGCACGAGGCGTGCCGATGATCTTGGAAAGTTTATCGCTGGAAATGGCATTGGGCGCAGGCATATGCGTTCCTCCCTTGCAGGGTTTCATGTTGGAACGCGAACTTCAGCTGGCGCCTCGTGGGGAGCTCGCCATCCCCATGCCATGAAATAACGATAATGAGACAAGATGGTCAAGTGTGACCCAGCGGCGAACTGATGATCCGCATGCTTCTGCTGGGCTATTGCATGGCCATTCAGTCCGAGCGGCGGAACCGCTCACGGCGCCACGCCCGAACTCGTGGAGTATCGAATAAAGCGGCTGGGTCTGTGGCGGACTTATAAGAACAAGGACCTCGAGCTCAGAAAATAGATCCGGGTCTCGCTTGTCGCCATGGCGTTGGCACACCTCGAACGCGAGAACATGGAACCGCAGAGTCAAAGCAGGCCGAAGCTGCGATTGAAATCGCCATGATCGTTTTGTGCAACATCGAGCGGTCCTTATTGTTGAGTAAATTAGCCGGATGCCGGTTAACGGCGTTCGGCGCTGTAAGACATGGAAGAACACGGTCCCGGTCGAGCAAGTCTCGCGGCGGATCTTGCTCGAAGTCCAAGTAAGAAAACAATGATCCAAGCGGCAAGATATCGGACCTTCATCGTGTAGACCGTCAACGACAGCAAAGTCCGCCAAGCCGACCTCCAGCCTTGGTTAGACATAGCGTCGTGTCCACGAGGCCGGCCACGAGTTGCACCACGAAATGCAAAAGGGCTGGCCCAAGTTGGCGCAGTAGTGAATTGACAATCCTCGTGCCGGTGATCCTTCAGATATTATCGATATCGACCTCGATCGGCATTTTGCCCTGCCGCGCATGGCAGAGCGTATTAAGCTCGGCATCTTCCTCTTCATCGTCATGACACCACAGGTCAAACGCTGTCGTCATCTGACGGCTGGGACGCAGCGAGTGCCTGAATGCGCTTTGCTGGGCCTTTGTAACGCGCCCCTCGGATTGAACCGCCGTTAGCGCGCGCCATATCAGCGTGTGAAACCTGACCAGAGCGAAGTAGTTCTTCATCGCGTTCGCGCGCGGCGGCTTTCTCAGCTGCGCGTTCTTGGAATGAAAATCTGGGCACCTTTGGTTTCATGTTGTCTCCCTCACGTAAGCTTATCACATCGATGTCGATTTCTTTCGAGGAAACCGCGACACTTGGGGCCAGCCTGTGCCGCACCGGGCCTGCGGCTCACCGTATGACCGCACTCCCAGCATCGAACCTCGATGTGAGTGATGCCGGGTGAGAACAGTTCATCAATGGTGGAGGTCATATCTGATCGACATACGCCATTGGCATCATGCCGCCAATACAGCGGCCGCGAGGGTTTCTCCCTCAAACTCTTCCTGTGTGTCTGCAAGTGCAGGGTCGGTCAGCCGGAGCAGGGTAGTCAGGATCTCATAAGGGGAATGTCAGCAAATCGTGTTGCTAAGACATGGCTTTCGATGACCTGAGGAAGCGGCACTCATTTGATAGCGGCAACGGCTGTCCACGGAGTGCAAGTATCGTCATTCCGGAATGACGTCGCGCAGCGAGGCCGGTATGTCGCGCGCGCCGTGCAGCACGCGCCAGAGATCCACGACGTCGTCTTCCTCGCTGTAGAATGCCAAGTAGCCGAAGCCCTTCACTGGCCACACCCTCAGACCGGGCCGACCGAGATCCCAGCCGAACCGAGGTGATCCGGATGCTGGGTGCGTCGAGATGTGCAGGCAGGCCGCCTCGAAGGCATCGATGAAGCGCATGGCCGTTTCGTAATCCGCCTCGCGGGCGAGGTAGTCGACTGCTGCTTCGATATCGTGACTGGCGGCCAGTCGTGGGACGACGGGCTTAGCATGATCCGTCAAGCTGTCTCGCCGGCCGCCAGAGATGCCCTGGCCCTGAGGGCCTTGAAAGTCTTCTCGGTGATGGGCTCGCCTTGCGCGCTTGCGCGCCCCTCATCGAGCAAAGCTCGCAGCGCCTGCCGGTCCAGATCCCGGCGGATTAGATCACGCACATACTCACTGGATGTGCCGTAGCCGCGCGCTACCGTCTGAGCGTCCACTGCGGAGCGCATGTCATCGGGCAATGAGATGTTCATAGTGGCCATCCTCATAAGATGAGCACTATGGCAATTTTTGTCAATGCGAGTCAGGCCTTGATCGCCAATGTCCCAAGCGAGGGGTCGCGCTGATTTCTGATGACCACCAACACGATTTGCTCACATTCCCCTCATAAGCATTGTTCAGGTCAGCATTGAGGTCAGCATAGGTGATTGACCATGTAGGCACTGTATTCACGTCGTCCTTACTGGGATTGATCCCCAGAGCGACGAGCTCGCAGTAAATGTAGGAGGCGGCAATGTCAGCGGTCTCGTCAGCGATGCAAGGGTCGTCAATCGGGCTATTGGCCAAAAGGTCCCACGCATGATCAAATAGAGCCCACCAGCGGCGCAGTGTCCTGACCTCCGCCAATGAACGACCAGCGACGAACTGAGCTGTGGCGCGCCAGATCACTGCCGCATGTTCGGTGAACCCGTGCCGATGCAGGGCAGAGATCGTCTCTTGGGTAGCCTTTACCAGGCCTCCGGCGTCCGCTGCGTGGAAGATGATGGTGTCGGTGTCAGAAATCTTCGTCAAAATGCTTGGCTCCTATGGTGATAGGAACAAGGTGGTCATGTTCGACAGATTCAAAAAATAGAATCTCTCCGGGCCGACTGCCGGTGGCACAGATGACACGGCTCCGAGCCCCGATCGTTATCGGGAAGAATAGCCAACGCACATGGACGGATTCCTCTGGATCTTCCCAGTTTAACACCCCCGAAGGCGTCGAAAAGATCCGGATAGCCCGCGAGCTGTGATGCACAATCCGTTAGATGAAGAAGATGGATGATCTACCCCTAAGTGGTCCTTTGGCGACCGCATAGTGAGCTAATTAAATCCGGTTCCTATAGGAACCAAATGAAATCAGTAACTTAGGATTTCCACCAAGGCTCAGTTTGGGCTTTGTGTCTTGAACACGGGGGCAGGCGCCGTCGGCTACGATGGCGGATGAGAAATCCGGTTCCTGTAGGAACCAAACGAAATCAATGACTTAGTTTTTTCGCCAAGGCTCGGTTTGGGCTTCGTGTATTGAACACGGGGGCAGGCGTCGTCGGCAACGACGGCGGATGAGAAATCCGGTTCCTGTAGGAACCAAACGAAATCAATGACTTAGTTTTTTCGCCAAGGCTCGGTTTGGG
>NZ_JBIFFJ010000035.1:0-24300 GCF_043556915.1 Sulfitobacter sp. 1A15299
CCACTCTCCGTCAGCGAGATGAACTGTTGATAGGCAAACCCTTGAATAAGGATCATCACCATAACGAGCCCTAACCAAGGGGCGCGCTGCTTTAGGTACTGCGTCCAGAACCAAGAGATGTTGTCTTTGTCTTGATCATTGAAAAGCGGCACACGCTCTTTGCGTTTACGCAAAGCAGCTTTAGTCGTATCTGCCGGGGCAGAAGCGGTATGATCTTCTTCTGACATGATGGACCTTATGCGCCTGTATTAGGCGGGGATACCGTAGCAATCACATCTGCCGCGACGTCTTTCCAAGTGCGCAAGGAAGCGTGACTTTGCTGTATCTTTGCCTTTAGCGCGGCATGGGCGACGGGATCGCTGTGCATTTTGTCGATCAAAGCAGCCAAAGCGGTGTGGTCTGAAGGGTCGAAATATTCCGCGAGTTCTCCTCCCACTTCTCGCAACGCAGGAACATCTGCGGCAAGCCCCGGTGTTCCCAACCACAGCGCCTCGCCAAGCGGCAAGCCAAAGCCTTCCATATGGCTGGGGATCACCAAGGCAAGCGCTTTGCTGTAAAGCATTCTCAAGCTGGCTTGGTTCGGGTCGAGTATGATCTGAACCTTGTCTTTGATTGGTGCAAGCTCGGGGCTGTCTAGGTATGTGACAGTTCGCTTTCTATGAGCGCCAGCTAAAACGAAGGTGGGGACAGGACGACCAGTGTTATGCAAGTGTAACATGGCCTGTAAAACGCACTCGAGATTCTTGCGGCCGGTCATCACCCCAACCCCCAAAATGTAGGGGGTTTGGGGCGGGCTGACTTCCACGTCTTCGTTTGTCTCGCGCAGTTCATGCGGCAAAAGCACCGGTTCTAAGGGCGGTAGGGCAGGTAGGTGCCCTGAGGCGGCAAAGTGCTCAAGCTCGGATTTGGTGAAGACGGAGTTGGTCATCACCTTTTCAGCGTGACGGATGACAATCCCATTGTCGTGAGCGAAGTTGCGCGCAAACATGCTTTGCCGAGGATGTGCGAACTCATGCAAAGGTATCATGTCGTGAACGAGAGGGAAAAACCGTGGACGTATATTCTGCCGATCCATCGCCACCAGATAATCGGCCATCATTTTAGGCCGTCCTAACGAGACCAGGATTTGATCTGACAAATCGACCTCACGCAGGCTTCCTGGGGGAACCGCACGGTTCCATTTCTTAAGGCAAATGCGCTTTACGATGGTGCGAAACAGTGGGTAAAGCGCATCTCGTACCGGATGAGGCTGTGGGAAACTATAACGCAAACGTAATGGCTTAGCCTCATGTGAGATGTCAGGGTCACAAGCTCCTGTTGGAGATTGGGCCCCGATACGTGGGGTGACCTCAAAGAAGCGATCATGGGCTGGCGAGAATATGACAAAGCGCACATCCGCTGACGAGCAAGCGAGCTCATAGCCCACTTCCATGACCGTGCGCGCGATTCCGTAGTACCGAAATTTTATGCCAGAAGAGAGAAACTGTTCTGAAAGGTCATAGTATATGGGGCTCATACGTTCTCTTAACATCGTGACTGGGGTTGAGGAACATGGAAATGTTCGTCAATGAGCATGGATAACGCGCAGCTTTAGCCTTTTTAGGGCTTGCGGGACAGGGCCGAAGAAGAGCTTGAACATGTACTATTTCGACGTGACTGATATTCTTCTCTACATAGAGAAGGAAACCACTGTCTCAGGCATTCAAAGGGTTTCTTTTGAAGTGATACGCCGCATGGTGGCACGTTTGGGTGCGGATAATGTCCGGCTGAGCTACTGGGATCGCCGGCGTCGCGCGTATGTTTCCGTAGAATCCAGCTTTATCAGTGGGATGGAAGAGTTCTCCGCAGATGACTTGGGGGAGGTCTTCTTTGGCAAGAGAGCGCGTCGACAAAGTGATGCTGCTCCGACCTTGGTCCGGTATCGCAACAAACCTGTGAAATACTGGCTGCACTATATGGTGCGCGCCTATCATGCGGCCCGTGGTCATGAGCGATACTTCGCTCGAAAAGGGTCGAGCCTTGAAGCATGGAATGCGTTCAAAGAGCGCTCAATCCCTGTGCAGGCCAAAGCAAATCAGGAAATCGAACCATCCAATCTGAGCCAGACGGCGAAGGCGGGCGATCAACTCGTCATTTTGGGCGCGATTTGGGATATAGATGGGCTGGAGCAAGCTCTTCAAGGTTTGAAAGATGACCACGGTATAGCCATCCACCAATTGGTCCACGACCTGATCCCTCTGATCGCCAAGGAACATATCGCTGCGGATTTTTCAGGGGCATTCTTTCACTGGCTCGAAGCCTCTATCAGGTATTGCGACCGGTTTGTTGCAAACTCTCAGAACACCGCACAGGATCTTCAGCGCTTTATGGATGAGGTCGGGCGTCAGCGGCCCATTGACGTTGTCCCCTTGGCCCAAAAGTTTAGCGTGGTGCATTCCAACCGGGTAAGCGATCCTGCAAAGCCTATTCAATCTCGGCTGAGCAGCTTGGACGGGGTGCGGCACTCCGTGTTGAACCTAACGAAGATGCCATATGTGCTGGTCGTTGGCACAATGGAATCCCGTAAGAACCTTTGGTCCCTTGCGCAAGCTTGGCAGCGTTTGGCTCAGACCCCTGAACTCAATGTTCCGCGCCTCATCTTTGCGGGCAAGCGAGGGTGGTACAACGATGACTTCGAAGCGCTAATGGAGGCAACTGGTAACTTAGGAGGCTGGGTTCAGTTCGCCGAAGGCCCCAGTGATACAGAACTCGGCTTCCTGTATGAAAACTGTCTTTTTACAGCGACTGTGAGCTTCTACGAGGGGTGGGGCTTGCCGATCGGCGAAAGCTTATCATTTGGTAAAACAGCGGTTGTGGCCCAAAATTCGTCGATGCCTGAGGTGGGAGGCGATATGGTCGCCTACTGTGATGCGCATTCCATTAGCAGCATTTATGATGCCTGTTATAAGTTGATCGCAGTTCCCAACTATCGTCGTGAGTTGGAGCAAAAGATCAGCGCCACGTCTCTTAGGACATGGGATGATGTCGCTCAGGATGTCGAGGCAGTTCTAAACAAAGGCCCCAGTTGAGGTTCCCGCGTGGCTGTCACGCTGCGATCTATAGAAGCCTATCGTAGCAGGGTCGCTATATATACTGGAAATCGGGCGCGCCGATCGGCATGCTCACCAACTTCGGTATCGATCGCAGCATTTTTGTTTACTGACGCATCTATCGAAAACCCTGATCGTCCGGCCCTTGGCCTCACCTTCAAGGATGCGTTCGGAGAGCTGTGACGGACTTTAGGCGAGACGCGCATTATGCCTGCTTCTCAAACCCGCGACCCGAAGGCTACCCGCGCAAAAGGAATGATGCCGTGTAATGCCCCTGCTCTGGCGCAGTGCGCACAGAGGTTTCTCGCATGGCAAAAGCACCTCTAATGTGTCATGTATCTCAAAAATACCCGCATCACACCCAAGACGATTGCTCCCAACAGGTGGTACTGCGCAAACTTGCGTTTGTAACGTTCCTAGCCCTTGGTGAACAAAAAGAGCTTTACTGACTGACGTCCCAGCTGCTCGTGAAATCGATGGTGCATATATAAAATGAGGCAAACAATGAACCTAACGCATTTCAGCAGGTCCCTGCGCGGTGTCGTCGTTGCGATCCCGCTTGCCTTTGCGGTGTTTTTACCGCGACAGGCCTTAGCGGAAACGTTAGCAGATGCTTTGGTTGGGGCATATGAGACCTCGGGGCTTTTAGATCAAAACCGTGCACTGTTGCGCGCCGCTGATGAAGATGTGGCCAGTGCCAAAGCTGCCCTAAAACCGGTATTGAGATGGGCAGGGGGGCTCACGCAAAACTTTGGCTCTACGCGCGCGTCGAGCTTGGCTCCTGCGCAATCGACAGACAGTCTTACGGTTTCGATTAACCTGATTGGGGAGCTTTTGCTCTACGATTTTGGCGCAAGCCAGTACCGGGTCGAGGCGACCAAAGAAACCGTTTTGGCGACCCGTCAGACGTTGCTTGATATTGAGCAGCGCGTGCTTCTTCGCGCGGTTGCAGCCTACATGGGCGTCATTGAAGCTTCCGATGCTGTGGCTTTACGTAACAATAACCTGCGCCTTCTAACTCAAGAGCTTCAGGCCGCGCGGGACCGTTTTGATGTAGGCGAGGTGACGAGCACCGATATTGCAATTGCCCAAGCTCAATTGGCCGAAGCCCGTAGCGGACTTGCTGGTGCCGAAGGGGCATTGATGCAGGCTGTAGAGGAATATCGCAATGTTGTCGGTCGAAAGCCCGGCAACCTCGTTCCTCCGCCTCAGTTGCCGAATATTGACGGCAATTTGGATGCGGCCAAAGCTCTTGCTGTACGCCAGCATCCTACCGTTCTCGCCGCACAACATCAGGTCGCGGCTGCACGATTGGCGGTCAGATCGAACGAAGCCTCGATGTCCCCGCGCGTCACACTGCAAGGCAGTTATGGCATATCTGAAACCTTTGATAGCAAGCGCTACAGCAGAAGCGGCAGCATTGGCGTGGAGGCCGGTCAAACAATCTATCAAGGTGGGGCGCTCTCTTCTGCGGTTCGCCGCGCTATGGCGCAGGAGGATGCACAGCGTGCCAATCTTCATGTGGTCAGTAGAGAAGTCGTTCAAGAAGTCGGAAACGCCTATGCGTCTTTGGCCTCGGCCCGTGCTCAGCTTGAAGCGTCTGACCGTCAGATACGTGCGGCGCGCGCGGCCTTTGAAGGTGTGCGCGAAGAGGCAAAGCTGGGCGCACGTACCACGATTGATGTCTTGGATGCGGAGCAGGTGTTGCTGGATGCGCAATCCACCCGTGTTACAGCCCGCGCGAACCTCTATATCGCAGCCTATGCCGTGCTCGCATCAACAGGACGTCTGACCGCAGCTGACCTACGCTTGCCTGTACAGCTTTATGATGCGGCCGCTTATTATAAACTCGTCAAAGACAGTCCTGCAAAATACTCCAAGCAAGGCCAGGCACTGGATCGTGTTCTGCGTGCTTTGCAAAAGGACTGAAAAACTCGATTATGATTGACGCAGGGGCGTGCAGCTTCAAGTGCACCCCCGGCCTTTCCAGGCGGTGTATAAGAGCATCAAGAGTATCGATTTCTCTTCACATGGAAGTGAAACCGAGCAGGGATGACGCGCCTATAAGCCTGCTACGCTCTTAATGTTTTGCGTTAATATCATCTTTTAAGATATTGTTATTTATAAATTTATTACCCTAACATTTGTGCGGGGCTATAGTTTAGCTCAGTCTTCGTGGGACAGCTCTAGCGCCCCTTTCTCGGACACCACCCCCAAGCGGCTCAAGATGGGAAGACGGTTGTTTTGAAAGTGCTCAAATTGCTTTTTGAGTTCTTCCAAGTTCGCTTCTGCTGATTGCAGCACCTCCCCATTTTTCCGAAGCAATTGCCCCTGCGCTTGGAGCACTTGCCACAGATGTGCGACGGGATCGCCGAGTTCGTGCGATAGGCAGTGGATAAAAACCTGCTCAAAACGAGAAACTGCAACGCCTGTGCCCAAAACAGGTGAGGCCAGGTAACCCACCCTATCATCTAAAGCAGCGTCTCGGCATAGTTTGGCATTCAGACGTTGCGCCCCGGACCTGGCTGCATCAATCGCATCCGGAGAGCTTATGGGGGCAATTACCTCCAAGTCCGCCAACACCCGCACAGCTTGTTCAAGCTGAGCCAGATTAAGAGATTTGCACGCGGGATCAGTCAGGATACCCTTAAGTGATGTGATGTAGCCTTTCTGTTCAGAAAACGTCCCCAGGATCCGAGCATATAGGTCCTGATCCAAGTTCGCTGTTCCACGCGCGCCCTTTATTGTTTTGGGCAGGTCTTTGGCCTGTTTCCGGAGGATGAACTCTTGCTGTAAGAGCAGTCTTTGCCTGCCCACTTCGGAGTGGGCTCTGAGCCCTTTAACGAATATATCGCGGCGAAACCGCTGCGCGACGCAGATATCTCGCAGATCACCCGCCGCAGCTTTGTCAGAAGCATTGTCTAAAAGCGTTTTGGCCTTTGGCGTAAGATGAATGCTTGGCAGCCCATCCAACAGGGTGCTGGAGCCTAAGTAGTCAAGCTTAGCAGGGGCCAGCTCCTTACAGACCTCCGAGAAGCGCATTGGATTCCAAGTTTCGTTGAAGAACTCATGCGCAAGGTAGATCGGGTCCTTCTTCTTCATGTCGTTGAGTTGCGCTTTGGCGAGCGGGTTTTGCACAAAGAACTTGGCGTCCGAATCCAAGACATCTTCGGCAAAAGCGATTGCTGCCTTCACGCGCTCTACGACTGTCCCCTTTAAGTTGGCGCGGTAATGTTGGGCAAGCAGATCACGGAGAGGACCAATACCTTCCCAGCCCGCTTTTACATTGTAACTGACATAGAAGAGCCCACCGGGCTTGAGGTGATCACAGGCAATCTGCACAACGGCTTCGCGCGCCTTTTGCGCCACCCAGGACCAAATCCCGTGCAGAACGATCATGTCAAACTGGGGCAGGGCGTGACGGTGCAGAAGCTCTTCGAAAGACGCATCGAACAGGTTCAGGTTTCCTGCTCCAAATGCTGCATACTCTTGAGCGGTCGCTGTCTGTGTGGGGCTAAAATCTGCGCCCCAGAACGCCCCTGGGTTGCTCGCGGCATGCATATTCAAGGAAAGACCTTGCCCAAACCCAAGCTCCAAGTAGGTGGGGGCTTCGGGGACGGTGTGTTTGCCGCCCTCCAGCAAGGCGGCAAGCTTTAGACTGTTTGGCGACAGGAAAGGAAAGTGACTAAACGTATAGTCTACCTCAGATACGTACCCTGAATTCCACATATGCATTTCCTATATACCGCCAAAAATTTTTAGGGGTCATAGGCGCAGATGGCCAGAAGCTTCTTCGAAGCCTTAGGATTAAAGGTCTTCCCGCTTATCCACAATAAAAAGTAGCGAATATTGCAAGGTGCTGGTGTAAATTAGGTTTTCCGCGCTTTTGCCGTATTTCGCGCGATTATCCCGGTTTTTTCTTCGTCAAACAGCCTACGAGCCAACATTGCTCGCCTGGCGGAACGAACGGAGAGCAACGTGCCCTGGTCGGGGTCTACCACAATCTTGGAAGGCAGCACCTTCAGCGATACCTCGACGAGATTGTCTGGCGGTGGAACCACCGTGCGCCCGTTCGGGAAGTGGTCAAGCAATGGACCACGAGAGCCGGCGTTGCACGAGAGAAATCTGGCGTCCGATCCCAGTGGTTGACCAGATGTGCGTCCTCCTACAGGACGCGGTCGGCAAGCAAGTCCGCTGCTCGAAGGAATACGGCCTATGCAGGCCGTTATGCTGACGCATTCCGTTCCGTGGGACATACAGAGCACGCATTGCTGCGATCCCAAAGAACGGAATGCGTCATCGCGTGCGGGGCACCAGGTCTACTTCCTTCTTGCCCCAATATAACGACCAATATAGTATCCATAATGGCAAAAAAGCCATATAAAGGATATCATAATGATCCTTAAGCTTAATCTCGACACGCCGTCCGAGATGCAGGATCGGGTTCGCGCGGCTGCTCGCGACCGCCGGCTCGCACTTGGGCTAACTCAGAGCGACCTGGCCACGCGGTCCGGAGTTCCTCTGGCGACCCTAAAAGTCTTCGAGCAGAAGGGGAAGATCAGCCTCACCGGCCTGCTCGCCCTCGCCGACGCGCTCGACGCCATCGCTGGCTTCGGCACCCTGTTCCCGGCTGTCGAGGCGACTCGTCTCGATGATCTCGACAAGCCAACGACGCGACAGCGCGCTCGCACCCGCAGGAGTTCGTAACTATGGCCCGCCGTCTTCGCGTCGATATCGCCTTCGACTCGGACGATGTCCGCCCCGTGGGACAGATCGCTTGGGATTCCGCCCGCCGCTCCGCGGCGGTCGAATGGGACCCCTCTTTCGTCGCAGCCCCGCTCCCGATCTCGCCCTACCACATCAAGACGCTGGCCGGGCTCTATCGCACCGGCAATACGGCCGCCTTCGAAGGCCTGCCCGGAGTCTTCGGCGACTCGCTCCCTGACGGCTGGGGACGGTTGCTCATCGACCGCGAACTTGAGCGCCGCGGCAGCGGTCGCACCGCCGTCACCCCGGTTGACCGTCTGGCGATCGTCGGCACCCACGGCATGGGCGCCCTCATCTATCGTCCAGAAGAGCGAGTGGTCGGCCCGAACAGCGTCGACCTCGAGTGGTTCGCCGATCTCGCGACCAGCATGGCCGAAGACGCTTCCGTGGAGGACCTCCGCAAGGCCCGCGCGGCAGCCGGCGGCTCTGCCGGCGCCCGGCCGAAACTCGTGGCCCTGCTCGATGTGGAGACCGGCCGCGTACGCGACCATCGGCGAACCCCGGAGCGCGGCGAACGGCAGGTGCTGATCAAGCACCGGGCGACAACCGACAGCCCGACCGCGATCGAAGAGGAAGAGGCCTACGCGAGGATGGCGCGGGCGGCCGGTATCGCCATGCCCTGGACGATGGTGCTGCGCTCTGGGCGCGGCGATGCTTTCTTTGCCGTTGAGCGCTTTGACCGCAGAGGCGCCGGACGGGTGCATATGCATACCGCCGCCGGCATGCTCGACGTCGACTTCCGCCAGCCGTCCACCGATTACGAGAACCTGCATAAGCTGGTGCGTTGGACCACCCGGCATGCTGGAGATCAGGACGAAATGTTCCGCAGGATGGCCTTCAACGTCCTCGCCCACAATCGGGATGATCACCTGAAGAACCACGCCTTCCTGATGGACGCTGGAGGCAGTTGGCGCTTGTCGCCGGCCTACGACGTCAGCTTCTCCGACGGGCCCGGCGGCGAGCACCATCTCGCCATCGCCGGAGAGGGGCGCCGGCCCGGCAGGAAGCATGTAGAGGCAGTTGGGCAGGCGCTCGGGATGAAACCTGCAGCGATCGCCGCGCTCATTGATCCGGTTCGCGCCGCCATCGCCGACTGGCCGCGACACGCAGACGCCGCCGGAGTTCCGTCGCGGCGCGCCAAGCAGATCGCCGGCTACTTCGCCACGTAAGGCCGGGTTGCGAGACACCGGTGTTACCCCCCTCCGCACATTGAGGTGCCGACCGGGCGTTTCCGTCGCACGGGACTTGTGGCAAATGCTTTGGGTCCTACACTCCCCGTGCCCGTGTCACCGTTGTCAGGTGGGCGCCATTGCGCTGCTGGACGGGAATCGTCTTCCGAGAAGCTTTGCTCGGATGGACCCGGTTCTGGGCTGCCTGAAAAGCAAACCGCCAACTCGCCTTGGGACGCCTGTCATGGATGGCGTGCCCCGCTGAACGGAATGTGTCATTGTGATGCTGCCGTTTTCTTTGGTGGATAAGCGGGTAGGTCTTCTTAAACTGGATGAGAAATTGGGGCATCACCCGCGAAGTTTGGTTTTGAGCCAAATACCTGCTGATCTTTCGATCAGCAGGGCAAATTATCACGACCTGAGCTGTATATCAGCGCCACTGGCTGGAAGCTCAGCGGAAGTTATTGTTGGGGTTCGACTTTAGCCAGTTCTGCTTGCAATGCGCGGGCATAGGCATTGCGCGCGGTTTGCGCGATCGCTTTGCGTTGTTCAAGGCGCTGTAGCTCCATATCGACAACTCGAAGGTTCCCAAGTTGTGCTTTGGCCTCATCAGACAGCGCATCCGCCACGTAGTCTTTACCATCAATCGAAATTGTTTGGCCGTCAGCCATTTCATACTCCTAGAGAATTTGGGGGGATCAGATGTGGAAAAACCGGCCCCGAGGGGCCGGTTTTAAAAATCGCTCAGCGTCTAGATTAGACGATGAAGAACTGGTCGGTGCCGGTTTCGACGAGGTTGGTCACATCGGTGACACCTGTCAGTTTCACCATTGCGTCATCGGTGATATCGCTGGTGGCCCCGCCTTGAACGAAGACGTACGAGTCGCCGATGTATTCGAACAGGACAGCTTCGCCTGCCGCGTCAGCAAAGGCGTCAGCGATCATGGCTGCATCGTCAAGCGACTGAGGACCTGCACCATCAAAGGTGAGAACACCGTTTGCCAACGTTGCACCAGTTCCAGTGTTGGCGTCTGCCACACTAGCAGGAGCGAAAGCCGACAGGTCGATCAGGTCGGAGTCTGCAATTGCAGCGGCTTGAGCCGTTGCATTTGTTCCGACTGCTGCCGCATCCGCTTTTTCAAACCCAACAAGGCTTTCGGTATTTGCACCATCTTGGTCAGCTTCGGAGCTTGCACCAACAAGGATTGTGTCTTTGCCAGAGCCCAGCGAGACAGAACCACCATTGGCAAGGTCTTCCATGTCGAAGATCAGACCGCCGGTGCTGGCCGAAGCATCAACCGAAGCCAGTTTGGACGTGCCGGTGATGAAATCCAGGTCCAGCATTTGGTCACCTGTGACAGTCACGGAGGTGAGGGCATTTGCTTGAACGGTCAGATCGTTCATCGCGACATCACCGCCCGAGTTCACCGACAGGCTTGTCGCTTTGTCAGCGGTCAGGTTGAGTTCAGCAACGTTGTCACCTGTACCTGTAGCCGCATCCACGAAGCTGCTATCGAACACAGCTTCAACCGATGTTGCGTTTGTTGCTGTTACGCTGCCCGAAACATCACCAGGGGCGGTAGTCGCCGCCGCGGCTTCATCGATGTCATGGGTGACAGTCAAAGAACCAGCGGTTTTCTGAGTGATCGACAGATCGTTGCCGTCCATGTCGCCGGTGACCCGGACGCCAGCACCAGCTGCAACATTTGTCAGAGCTGCACCGGCGTTTACGTTACCAGATGCAACGAATTCAGTGACAGTGTTGTTCGACGCCAGGATGTCGGTGTCCAGAGTTGTGCCAAGGCCCACAGCATCGAAGATTTCGAAGTTTGTGAAGGCACCAATGTTGGCAGAACCGATATCTTTCAGCTGAACAGTGTCAGTGCCCGCACCGCCGTCGATGGTGTCGCCTTTGGAGACAGTGCCACCGTTGACCAAGAAGGCGTCGTCGCCTTCGCCAAGGTTGACGCTCAGTTTGCCGGAACCGTCACCAAGCAGAGTTACGGTGTCGTTACCTGCACCTGCATCAACAGTGGTGGTGCCTGTGCCGCTGGTTGCAATAGCAACTGTGTCGTCGCCTTCACCGGTTTCCACCATCGCAGCTACTTCAGAACCTGCGGTGTTGGATGTCAGTGTTGCGATGCGAACGGTATCGTCACCGGCGCCGGTTTCGATGTCTGCAACCGCAGAACCAGCCGAAGTGTAGGTGATGTCGCCAGCGCTTGCCGATGCGTCAACCGAAGTTACCGCTTTGGTGCCAGTGTTCGAAACGCTTACCAGCGTGGCATCTACGGCAGAGGAAACTTCCACGGACTGGACATCTTTGCCTGCTGTAACATTCAGGTTGATGTCTGCAACAGTCATGTCGCTGTTGGAGTCAGCTACTGTACCGGAGATGGTTGCCTCTGTCAGTGCGTCGCCAGACAGGTTGAAGGTGCTGGCTTCAGCCGCGTTGTCCAGAGCAACGGCAGCAGATGCAACGCCAGTGGCTGCAGCTACACCAAAGGTGTTCGCGGCGGTCTGACGGAAGCCTGCTGTAGTGGAAGCTGCCAGGTTCTGGATGTTGTTACCGTTGGCAACTTGCCAGATCTGAGTGGCACCATCAAACTGAGCCGCGTTAACAGTACCAAAGCCATTGGTGGTCGCGTTGTTGATGTTGACGATTTCAACGTTCTCTACCGAAGCAGATGTCGGGAAGCCGCCGTTGAATGTACCGCCGAAGAAGCCACCGGTGGAGTTGGTGAAGATGTTCAGCGTGTCTGTGCCGGCACCACCATCGATGTCGTCAAAGGCAGAGAAGGTGGATGCGTTGCCGCCTGTAGCGTTCACGGGCAGAGCATTGATTGTGTCGTTGCCGGCGGTGCCTGCGACAACATCAGCGCCTGTAGTGAGGGTGAATTTGTCGCCGGGGTTGGCCGCGGCACCCAAGAACGCGTCTGTTTCGGCTTTGGCGGCATCAACAGTTGCATCGTCGCTGGTCACACCGTCGATGACGTCGATGGCAGCGGATTTAGCGGCATCGTCGAATACGAAACCAGTTGTGTTTGCAGCGTCTGCAGCAAAGTCACGGCCGACTTCGATTTTGTTTTCGAGGGTGCTGGCGTCAAAGGTGGGCGGGGTTGCGTTGGGAGCATCCACGGCGCCGTTGATGATCGCTTCGATCATGTCGGCCACGGAAACCGAACCTTCGTTCAGCACGTTGGTCCAGAACTGCAGACCTTCGGCGTCGGGCGCGCGGTTGAACAGGTTCTGGTAGACATTGGTGATGAAGGTCGAAGGCGACGCAACATCAGGTGTTGTCAGATAGGGGTACAGCGCAGTTGCTTCAGGGGAAGCTGCGAAGTCTGCGGCGATTGTATTGAATTCGCGGCCACCATCGATCTGGTCGATCCAGAACTGGAGACCTGCCGGATCGGGCGCGCGGTTGAAATAACCTGCGTACAGGGCGACGATTGCGTCGACTTGTGCTGTTGTTGCCATGTTTTTTGCTTTCCTGCTTAATAAGCTTGCACGATGATCTTCTCTAGCGATCGCGAGGCAAATGCCATCCGAGGGTGACGGTATCGCCAGAACGCGGAGTGATCGCTATGATGGGGGTAGCAAATCGCTGGCCACCGAGCAAGCTTTATGTCCAGTAAAAAGTATACCACTACTCTTCATATAGTGTTATAAGGGGTTCAGAGGCGCATATCGCTAAGCATAATATCGGCAGTCCTGTCCTCTAGCTGCATATAAGTTTGAGTAAGCCTTGGATGGCTTGGGCTGCATTTCGAATCTTGGAAGCACCATAGTATGGCAAATCAAAAAACCACGTCAGCGGCCTCTCGGAGCAATGAGCCGCGTGCCGAGTTGGGCAACTGGTTGAGAGCTTTGCGCGAAGCACAAGGGCTTTCGCAACGCCAACTCGCAGAGGCGCTCGACCTCGATTATTATACATTCATCTCCCAGTTGGAGACCGGGCGCGGTAAGATTCCGAGCGCGCGCTATCGCGATTGGGCCGCGGTTCTAGAACAAGACCCGAAGTTCTTCATGAAAACGCTTCTGAGCTATTATGAACCAGAAGCTTTCGCGATGCTCTTTGAAGAGAGTGACGGAAACTAAGCTTAGCGCCTTTGCGGTGTTCAGAGCGCCTCTAAGCGCTTTTGCAGCTCTGGATGCATCTTTCGCTTGCGCAATTGCTCTTGCCGAAGCTGCACTGCTAAATCCTGACTTGCGGTTAAGGCGATGTCATCGGCAAACCTGACCAGTTCTTTTGCGTAGATGTTTGGCGCATGGTTGGCCTCAAAGTAAGCCCGACCAGCCAAGCCTAATGTTTTGCCCGCATCACGCTCTACACTAAGCTTTTCAAAAAGCGCCTGTAGCTGGGCGACTTCTTTGTCTTGGTCGATGAAGTAAACGACATTCTCCGGCAGGCTGGCATACCATCCCTCCCGCGTTACTGCAGCAGGGGCACCTGCATTCCAAATGCGGAGTTGGCTGCCAGAGGCTTCGCCCATACTGGGGTGACGAAGATTTAAGACCAGATGAGCCTGGCGCAGCGCATCATCCAAAACGGGCTCGGCCACGAAGCCGTGAAGAAAAACCCGCGGGCTCAACCCCAACTGCGAGATCTTATTGTAGATAAGATCAGGATTCCAAAGCTTACCCATCACATCGAAGCGATAGTCAAAGTCTGGTGGCATCTGCGCCAGGGCTTCGAGGACTTGCTCTAACCGTCTATTGGGGCCGATCCATCCAAATTGCAGAAGTCTTAATGGGCCGGTGGAGATGCCTTTCCTGTAAGGTTCGCGGCCGATCGGGAAAGGCAGGGGTAAGACTTTGGAGGCCAGGCGCGGGCGCTTTTGTTGCACTGCCTCATGCGCAAACTGGGTATGGGTCAGCACCGCTAGCGCGTTTTCGAGAACCAGTTCAAAACCAGGCGTCGCACCCGATATGTTGGAGGCCTGCTCCCTACCATCTAGACAGGCGCGAGCCTGCTCAAGACCAGCAGCGCCATACCACTTTTCCATTCCCGCAAAATAAGTTCCAGCGTCCCATTCACTGGCCCTGATTGCCTCTACCATAAGCTCTTGGATCGCAAGATCATGAAGCACCACCACAGTGGGCATGCGCTGCGCCAATCTTAAGAAGCCTGCATGATAAACCCAAGAGTTCCCGATGTGGAGAAACAGCACTTCAGCCCCATCCCCGGTTCGGGCGGCCGTAAAGTCTCGCGGACACACTGTATCTGGATCAAAAGATTTGACGGTACAGTATTTCTCAAGTGAGAGGTCCCATTCCCTTTCATCGGTCCAAAGGATGACCTCAGCCTTAGCGCTTAGCTCAGGCAAGATGCGTGAGGTATAGTGGGCAATATCGGTTTCAGCTGGTGGCAGGGGGCTGATCCAATGAATGGTGGGGCGCGGCGTCTGAGCGGTCATCACAAAGCCTGTTGGGCCAAAGCAAGGAAGGTGTCTTCAGAGCAGGGCAGCTCAAGCATATTAGCCCGACCTGTGCCTGTGAACGCCCCCACGCCAGTTTGGAAGAGCTGCAAACGCAAGATGCCTTTGGCAGAAATCATCTCCTCGGGGCTGCGGCGGAAACTAAAGGTTGTTTTGCCTTCAGGAGCGACAGCCTCATTAAGGGGGAGAATGACATTCGTGTGGACCAAGTAGCCGTTCTCATTGATCCATTCGGCCAGAAGCGCCGTCGATTGAGCGCCTGAGGACGGCCACCAGCCTGAGGAAGTGTTATGCGCTGTAACTTGCGTGAGGCCAGTATCGACTTCTTGTTTTGAAAGGGAGAGCCCCCCCGAAAGCCGGGCTGGGTCGCCATGATAGAGCCCTGGTGGCGGTGCAGTGGGCGGACCTGCTTTGCGCCCAACAAAAACAATATTCTCTCCGCGCAAGTTCAAGTCATCCTCACGGGCAATCATAAGTGCCGCAGTCGCAGGATTGACGTGATCTTCGTAAACGTCGGCTGTTCCCAAATAGTGGGTTTCAAAGCCTGCGCCATGGGCGAGAGCCTCGACTTCTCTCGGTGTATATTCGCGGTTATGGCGGCCATAAACGCCCCCCGTGGGGACAAACAGGCCAAAAGAATAGGGCGATTGCCCGTTAAGCATCTTCTGGACGCCGCGATGACTTCCAACGTTTGGTGTTGTTAGAATGATATGCCCCCCGGGCCGCAACACGCGTGCGGCCTGAGACAAGAAAAAATGCGGATCTAAAGCGAGGTGCTCAAAAATTTCCATTCCCAACACCATGTCGAACTCAGCATCGCCGTAAGGCATAGCATCGCGTTCAATGTTGGCAGGGCGCAGTTCAATGTCAAAATCAGGATAGGCACCGTTGAGGCTTTTGACGGACTGTGCGTAAGGGTGGGGGCCTTCCCAAATACCACTTAGCTTCGCATCTGGCAGGGCGTTGACGACCATGGCTTCGAAGGCCAGTGGGGGGAACACCCCAACGTCCAAAATGTCGCGCGGGGCCGCCTCGATCACATGATGCAATGTGGTCAGATAACGCGTCCAATGTGTGCCCAAGTATTGCGCCAACCCAGGCTCTACCGGAGCAGGGCCGCTTCCGTCTTTCGCAGGCATGGTGTCAAAGTCATAGGCGTTCAAAACCTCTGTGATCGATGCAAAAGGTAAGCTGGGAGCGGAAGGGGGCGCGACAGCGGCCTGTACTCGCGCGACCGCTTCTTCGGCTGGCGTGGCCGCAGCTTTCGCCTCAAGGGCCGCGATCTGTGCAGGGCCTGGCGCGGGTTGAGCGGTTTGCCCAGTTAGGGTTTCGACGACATGCTCCCAAGAAATGTTCATCTTTTGGTAACGTGCGCGGCCAGCTTCACCCAAAGTCTCGGCCAAAGCGGCATCTTCGTAAAGGCTGCTGAACGCTTGAGCCAATGCTTCCGCGTCGGGTGCTGCAATCAACCCTTCTTGCTTTTGAGAGATAAACTCCAAAGGACCACCTGCGTCAGTGGTGGTAATAACGGGCTTACCTGACAGCATTGCTTCCAGCGTGATATACCCCAAGTCTTCGTCTTGGGGTGTGAACACGACAGCTCGGGCTTGAGCATAGTAGCGGACCATTGTGGCGTCATCGATACCGCCGAGCCATTCTACGCGCCCCGATACGCCTAAAGCGGTGGCCAAACTGCGCAACTCATCCAAATAGGCAGGGTTCTCGGCGACACCTGCAATAACCAAACGCAGGGGCGTTGGCGCCTTGGCAAGCGCGCGTAGCATCAGATCGACTCGTTTGGATGGGTTCAGCCGCCCCGGCGCAAACAGATAGTCGCCAAAGTTTCCTTGGGTAAGCAGTTCTGCGTTCGGTGGCGGATGGTACAAAGGCGTAGATGACAGCCCGAGGTATTTCTTGAGCCGCCCGGCCACGTTCTGAGAATTTGCGTATATTGGCTTTGCACTGCGCGCAAAAGCATCGTGATCCTCCGCGCGTATCATATCGCGCGCCATCATTCCTTTGGGGGCGTCCAACAGGTCCGAAGTGCCCGCATCCCACATGTCATAGGCTTGCCGGTGCTGATGGATCAGCCAAAAAACGGGATTTGGGTGGCGCGCCAGATAGGCCGGAAACTTAAGCCCGATCATCAGATCAATGGGCACACCTTCAGATTCTGAAAGATCCGTAAGCCGCGCCGCGAGAATACTGTCGGTCAAAGTCTCGACAGGGTACCACTTGAAGGGCAGGGCGATCTCACAGGCTTCATGACCATATGCGCGCAAAGCAGAAACCAGACCTGCGGCATGACGCTCCGCGCCGCCAGTCACAAAGGGAACTTGCGTCCGAACCACACCAACCCGCATCTCAAGCCTCCTGAAGAGGTTTGTGGCCAAGAATGGCGAGGTCTTGGGCGCCGAACATCAGGTTCGCCAGTTCTGGATCAAACCCTGGTTTGGCCATGAACTCTGCGAGTTTTTCATGAGGGTGCAGATGACGTGTCTCAATAGGGTGAAACCCCACTGTTTCGAACAAGACGGTCAGTACCGGATCGGTCATCGGATGAAGGTGGGTGGGGTCATTATGAAAGGAGGTCGCCCCCACCAACACATTACGTACATTCGGCGTTTCAAAGAGCAAAACCCCGCCCGGGGCCAATACGCGCATGGCCTCTCGTGTGATCCATAGAACCTCTTCAAAAGGAAGATGCTCGATGAGATGATGAGCTGTGATGCAGGCCATGGAGTTGTCCTCGGCGTCCGTGAGGGCGCTGCGCGCATTCCCCTGCCGAGCGTCCAGCCCTTTCTCTTGCACATCAGCGATCTGCACTGGATTTGTATCAATACCGAGCGCTGTAATGCCTGTGTCGTTTAAAAGGCTAAGCCATTCGCCTCTGCCACAACCAATGTCCATCACAGGTTTGCCGCCTGTTCGAATGACCGCGCTCTCTACGTCGGGAAGGTAGATACGCAGCCTGTTGCGGATATCGGATGTTGTGCCGCGATACTTGTTCTCGAGCCTGTGGTAGAAACTATCCATCACCGCTCCAATGCCGCTTTCATCCCTATCGGACGGATCAGCGGGCGTAGAAATCGGCTGCTCCCCCGCGGGGGTGCGTAGGATCTGATCCAAACGCCGGGAGAGCTCAGTAAAGTTGCGTGCAAGCTCTGCGTTGCGGGCCATCAAAGCTTGTGTTTCGCTTTGAACCATTTGTTTAACACCGTTGCGCAACTGGCGCTCACGTGTTTCCCAGCCGGCAAAGCGGTCTTCAATGGTCTGCATGTTGCGATATGTTTCCTTGGCCATACGCTCTGTACGACCAAGCTTGAAGATTGCAGCTATATAGTTGCCAACACGTTTGAGCTTGCTCACATCGCCCCCCATTAGATTTTTCGCCTTTCTAAGAGCAAAGCTCGCTATGCCAGCTTACTCTTCGCGCAAGCTCTTAAAGATCGCTTCCGACAGCGGATCCAGCATATACTGCAATACACTACGCTCGCCTGTTAGAATAACCACGTCAGCTGGCATGCCGGCGGTCAGACCGTCTCGGATCTCATCTGTAAGATTCTCATCCGGCACTTTAATGCGTGCCAAATAATAGGGTGCCTCATTGGGATCTTTTGTGGTCACAACATCCGTAGAAATGGAGAGTACTTCGCCGAGGACCAACTTGGCCAAGCGGGATTTGAATGCTGAAAAGCGCACTTCGGTCTCCAGACCGGGACGCACGTTGTCTACATCTACAGGTGCGACCTTCGCATCAATGAGAAGCGTCTCATCACTGGGAACAATCTCCATGAGGATCTCACCAGAGCGGATCACGGAGCCTCGGGTGGTAACGGCCAAGCTTTGAACTTTACCTGTGGTCGGCGCTGAGATCGTGGTACGCCGCATCCGATCCTCAGCCACGGTGAGTTTTTCGTTGATCTCGGAAAGCTCTGAGCGCGCGGTCTTAAGCTCACTATTAGCGCGCTCGCTATACTCCTGTTTCAGCTTAAGAATATTGAGGCGCGCCTCGCCTGCGGCTGCTTTGACTTGAGCGATTTCAGACATAGCAGTGCCAATGCTGGCTTCAATCTGGATTACTTCATCTTCCATGTTTGAAAGACGATTGCTTTCAACCACACCGCGCTCTTCCCCCGTACGCATGCGCTCGAAAAGCTCACTGCGAAGTGCATGACGCCTCTTCAAGGCTTCGAGCTGAACTTCATATCCTTCTGCTTGCCCGTTCAGTTGCTCTGCGCGAAAGTTCAGGATCTCAGCTTGGGACAGGTAGATAGAGCGCCGGTCTTCGAAAATATTACGCTGCGCTTCCACGGCGCTTTTAACCTGAGGGTCTTCCGTGTTCAGAAGCTCTTCGGGAAAAGAAATCTCTTCAGCAAAGGTTTGCTCTGCGGTTAATCTGGCGATCAAGGCCTCTGACGTCGCCCGGCGCTGCTCAAGAACTGCGATTTCAGAATTGACCTGAATGTTGTCCAAGACAAGCAGTGGATCGCCTTGCTCTACAAGGTCAGCTTCACGAACCATAATCTCTTGGACGATGCCGCCTTCAAGGTGCTGCACAACCTTGCGATCGCTCTCAAGTGCGACCACCCCAGGAGCTACAACCGCGCTCGCAATGATGGCAAAATAGGCCCAGATGCCCATTACGCCGAAGGTAATGAGCAGGAGGATGTAGCCTGCCCAAGAATACTTCCGCGGGTTTGCCATCTTTGTAAGTTGGCTTGCAACCAACGTTGATTCTGCTGATGCCACGACTGGGTCCTAAATGCTTTAGAGGCTTACTGTATGGATGCCGGTGCTTTGCCACTTTCAGAGAGAGCGGACCAGCGCTTGCGGCGCATTCGGTGCGATCTCGCCAAGTTTTACAGCTTTGCAGTCGACAGCGAAACAGTTTGGGGGGGCTGCTGAGGTTTCTGTTGCGGCTGCTGTTGCTGAGGTTGCAAGAGTTCTTTGGTGGCGACAAAGCGCTGCACCGCGCCATCCCTCAAGATCAGTGTATAGTCCGTCGCACTCAGAATATTGGCTTTATGCGTCACGAGAACGATAGACTTACCTTCGCTCTTGAGGTGGGCAAGGCATTTAGCCAGCGCTTCTTCACCTTCGCTGTCCAGATTGGAGTTGGGCTCATCCAACACAATCAAACATGGGTTCCCAAACAAGGCGCGCGCCAAGCCCACACGTTGGCGTTGACCGCCCGATAGCCGGCTTCCTCCGCTTCCGATTTGAGTGGCATAGCCATCGTTCAGCCCGGAAATCATCTCGTGGGCGCCGGCAAGCTTAGCGGCTGCGATGATCTCCTCGTCTGTGGCGCCTTCTGCAAAGCGAGAGATGTTTTCCGCCACTGACCCAGAGAACAATTTCACATCTTGAGGAAGGTAGCCGATGGCTTGGCCCAGCTGATTGCGGTCCCAATGGGCAAGCTCTACTTTATCCAGCCGAATGGCACCGTTGATCGGGTCGCCGACGCCAACCAAATGACGTGCCAATGTCGACTTGCCCGAGCCGCTT
The DNA here is from genome assembly GCF_043556915.1 of Sulfitobacter sp. 1A15299. Lineage (NCBI taxonomy): Bacteria > Pseudomonadati > Pseudomonadota > Alphaproteobacteria > Rhodobacterales > Roseobacteraceae > Sulfitobacter > Sulfitobacter sp. 1A15299. The sequence continues at coordinate 19,975 of NZ_JBIFFJ010000035.1, forward strand.
GGCCCAATAAGAGCAAGTGTTTGGCCCGCAGGTAGATCGAAGCTCACAGAGCGCAAAATTGTATCGCGGGTGCCGGGCACCACAGTGGTAATGCCTTCGACTTGCAGATGTCCTTTGGGCTGAGGTTGTTGGAGCCGTGTGGGTTCTTCTGCAACAGCTTCAAAAAGCTTTTTGAGACGGGCATGTGATTGGCGTGCAGCCACGAACTCTTTCCATTGTCCGACGGCTTGTTCTACCGGAGCCAGGGCGCGGCCCATCACGATCGAGGCTGCAATCATGACCCCCGCAGAGACTTGGCCCCGCATGGCGAGATAAGCCCCCGTGCCAAGAATAGCGACTTGGAGCCCCATACGGACAAATTTTGAGCTCGACATCACGGCGCCCGCCCAGTCACTGGCCTGGGCCTGTGAGATCAGCATTCCGTTGCGTTTCACCTTCCAACGTTCAGCCAAAGCGTCTTGCATGCCCATAGCTCGAATAACTTCGGCATTTTGCATCGTGGCGCCCGCAAACTCAGAGGCTTGCTGACCTTCAACATTCGCTGACTGTAGCGCGTTTCGTGTAAGATACTCATTGAGCAACGCCAGTGTGAAAATCACGAGGGTACCGCCTGTGGCCACCCAGCCAAGCCAAGGATGGAACGCAAAACACAAAGCCAAAAAGATGGGCGTCCAGGGGACGTCAAAGAAGGCCAGAACACCTTGCCCGGTGATGAAGCTGCGAACCTTGTCGGCATCCCCCAAAGCCGTACGCGCGCCACTGGTGGGATTAATCAGTTGGATGCGCGCCACACGATCAAACAAGGGCCGCGAGAGAATGCTGTCAAACTGCAGCCCGGCCCGCACCAGCATGCGTGAACGCACAAACTCCAAGACGCCATAGGTGATCAAAAGTGCCACAGCGATGGCCGTGATCATCAAAAGCGTCATTTCATTGCGGCTGGCCAGTACCCGATCATAGATCTGGAGCATGTAAAGCGGGCCCACAAACATGAGCAAGTTAACAAAAAAGCTAAATAGAATGGTCGCCCCAAAAATGGCGCGAAACTTCTTGTAGGCCTGCTGGAGCGGATTACTGGCACTCATGGGGTAAAAACATCTTTCGCTACCAAATATAGTCGTCTTGCTATAAACACTTTTTCGTCAAAGGTCACGTGCCGTATCAAGGGCAGATAGGCCTTCGGTTTATGGCCAGAAAGCATATTTTGAGCATAGTAGCGAGCCGGTACCCCAAAGGGGTGTCCTCATTGCTAAAGTGATCATCCCCAAGATGAGTTTGTTTGGCCGGCCTCTCTCCCTTTCGCCAGAAGACCTCAGGATAGCTTTGAGCACATGCTTATGTCTCTGCGCTTATCAGCACATCGTTGCGCCTTACACGGCAGAACTGAGAAAGCTCACCAGGCGGTGATACCCCGTCAGAGCCCATAGGAACGATTTAAGGGCCGCCCAGCACAGTAATGAGTGCGGGCGACCTCTGTTCATTTACCCGGGGAGCCATCGCGTGGGTCTGCGATGAACCCATCAGCGTTTGGCATCACGACTTTGGGCATACTCTCGGCGTCAAGCATAGCATCCGGCTCATCAGATGTGATGCCTGCGCGCCCCAAGATATATGCGCTTACGGCATAAACCTCATCCGCCGACAGCGAACCGGGCGCATGCAAAGGCATGGCACGGTGTACATAATCAAAGAGTGTTGAGCTGTAGGGCCAATAGCTCTCGATCGTTTTGACGGGCTTATCGCTGGCCAAGCTGCCGCGCCCACCAATCAACTTTGGGGCGCCAAGCTCTGCAATGCCTTCTAAGTTCTCCCCATGGCAGGAGGAGCATTCGTATTCGTATATTTCTGCGCCCTCCGCATAGGTTCCGCTGCCTTTTGGAAACCCTCTTCCATCCGGCATAGTGTCGATGTCGATCGCAGCAATCTGCTCTTGGGTCGCGGGCTGCCCAATGCCGTACTGAAAGTTCTCCGGTTCTGGCACAGAGACATTATCGGCGCTTGAAAACGGTACGGGTTCAGGAGCCCGTTCTCCGGTCTCCTCCAAGATATCAGGCAGCTTGGCCGCCGTGCGCGGTTCAGCTGCGTCTTGACCCAAAGCGGCAGAGCCCACGAGGGTCAAGCTTCCAATCAGGAGCCACTTACGCGTGAACATTGGTCACCTCCCCATCTTTTGCAATATGCCAGCTTTGGATTGCATTCAGGTGGTAGACAGACTTTGTGCCGCGCACCTCCACCAATTCCTGCAAAGTGGGCTGGACCGAACCGGTATCGTCCACAGCGCGGCTTTGGAGCACAACTTCTTCCCCTGTCCAGGTCCACGGTAGCCTGAACCTTGTATGGCATTTGGGAAGCACCGGCCCTTCGAGCTTAGCCTTTTGCCATGTTTTCCCACCATCGGCGGATACCTCGACCTGCTTGATGCTTCCGCGGCCAGACCAAGCCAGACCCGTGATTTCATAAAAGCCTGCTCTTGGAAGTTTCATCGCCCCCGAGGGGAAGGTGATGACAGACTTTGAGTCCATTTCCATGCTGAACTGGCGCGCTGTCCCATCTGGCATGAGGTCTGTGTATTTCGAGGTTTCCTCGCGGGTCATGAAGGGTTTGTCACTGACCTCAAGGCGCCGCAGCCATTTGATATGCGTGTTGCCTTCGTAGCCAGGCAAAAGAAGCCGAAGCGGATAGCCCTGTTCCGGTCGCAGTGCTTCGCCATTCTGTGCATAAGCCAAGATGGCATCATCCATGGCTTTATCGATGGGAACAGATCGGGTCATGACCGCCGCGTCCGCGCCCTCGGCCAGAATCCAAGCCGCATTATCCTTGATGCCGGCCATTTCAAGCACCGTTGATAGACGCACACCGGTCCATTCCGACGTAGAAGTGAGGCCATGGGTGCCTTGCACCGTCTTAAGGGTCGGCTCGACCCATTCCGTGAGGCCATTGCCAGAACACTCAATGAAGTGAATGCGGCTCACAGCAGGAAGACGCTTGAGATCGTCCATGGTGAACCGCAGTGCCTGATCGACCATGCCGTGAAGGGTCAATGTATGTAGTTGCGGATCGATCGTGGGGATGCCGCCATGATGGCGCTCAAAGTGCAGACCTGAAGGCGTGATGATCCCATGACTGGACGCCAAAGGTGTCATTGACCAGCTGGAATCCAAACTTGCCGTTGGGTACCGCCAACGCACTTCATTCTCAAATTGAGACCGAGAACCATATCCCCCGTCATCGAGGATGGTCCTGCCTTGCTCTTTGGTAGGGTCAGGCTGGACATAATAATCATGGGCGCCGGGAGGAACATCGGCAGCGGCCCGCCCCCCTGCGATTGCAGCGCCTCCCATAGCAAACCCGCCAGCCAATAGGCCGCGACGAGAGAGACCGTTAAACATTCCCTCCTTGCAATCGCAATCCTCTTGCGCGCCTGGGTTCAGTATTTGGTTTTCAATCTCAACCAAGCTTTCGGCCATATGTCGTTCTGACGGGCCGTACCTGGAAGCCGGAAATCGTTGGTCATGCGTCATAATATTTACCCCTCCCGCAATATTTTCCTCACGAAGCAAAAAACTCTTCGGCTAGAGCGATGATGGGAGACTTTACTTCACATGCCAACTAATTTTTGGAGCACGCATGTTTGCAGCGGAAGCTCGCTGTTCCAATGGCAAAAGCATTTTGAATGGATGCTCGCGTATTTCGGGGTTTTGCGTCTCTGCAACACATATCTGTGGGAGCGCGAATTCGAACGCTAAAAACGCGAAATCAGACTACGAAGAGAATGCGTCGCAACATCCCTAAACCTGAGTTCTGCGGCCTCGTGCAGTGCAGCTTGCCAGACATCAGCAAGGTTCAATGACCAAACATCATTTAACTGTACGTATAAAAGGTAGCGAAGGGTTAGCTGCGCTGTACGCCATCTGGGAGCTTGAACTGTGACCCGAGCTTGAACCCGACACCTCTGATGACCTTTTGTACTCCTATGAATTGACTAAAATAATAGTCAACTATCTCTCTTGAAACGCGCCCCAGATATGGCCCTTCTGCGCTGTAAATCGTTCTCTCATCACCAGGGAGCAAGATGGCGTCAAAGTGATCGTAAGATACATAGATGGTGCGGACGGTATCCAGCAGAGTTCCAGCACAATGCATGGGATTGTAAACTTGAAAGAAGCCACCCTTTTTCATCGGCGGCTCGTGTGAAATCATCAGGGCAAAAACTAGTTGTCGTCCCGACTGATCGCAAATCTGGCGATTTTTTAGGGTCCGTGGACATTCACTTTGAGGCAATGACCGTTGCGGCGAGGTGCCAGTTGGCGGCATAGCTGGACGCGG
>NZ_JBIFFJ010000036.1:0-24096 GCF_043556915.1 Sulfitobacter sp. 1A15299
CAGAACCCCCAACTATCAAAACCAAACCTGCAGACTCTCGTTATGAGTGAGGGACCAGTGGGGGGCAGGTCAGCTTGTATCGGGCTGCTCGTCATGACATCTGGCTGATCGCCTATCCTCACCACAAGGCTGTGCTGCAGGATGTCACGAACGGTCCCACCGGCGAAGCTGCGCCGCAGAGGAGACCTCGTTGACAAACGACCGGATTAGGCCGGAAGCAACAGCCAACACCAATCCCTGTTCACTGTGAAAACTTGGTTCCATTATTTAACCGTGTTTTCATTCAATGGTACTTCAGTATGCGTCCACTAAGGGCATGGGAACAGCAGGGTGACGCGATCTGGGTTCATTTCTGCGATGATGATGGTTCCGTCCCCATTCACAGCCAATCCGTGACCATAGGTGGAAAAGGTGCGACAACGTCCAACCAATTCGCCGCTCGGAGAGTAAGCGGACAGACGCGGGGTCTGGTCACTGACCAGCAAGAGGCCATCCGGGGTAAGTGCCAGCGCCATCGGTTTGTGCAGCCCCTCGATCTGCCCCAGCCAGTTCCCTTCAGCATCGAAGAGTTGGACGCGGTTGTTCTCGCGGTCCGCCACACAGAGCCTCCCCTGACTGTCGAACAATAGGCTGTGCGGGGTCGAGAACGCGCCCGGTTCAGTTCCGGGGTGCCCGAAGGTCTTGAGGTGGCGCAGTTCCGGGTCAAAGATGTGAACTGCGCTGTTCCCATATCCGTCAGCAACATAATAGCGGCCATCCGGTCCTTTTGTGCAATCGCAGGGGTGATTGAAGGGGCGCCCAAAGCTTGGACGCTCTGCGCAATCCATCCGGCTGATCTCCTGCATCGTGCTACCCAGAAGCACGATCTTGTGCCCATCCATGTCCGTCGCGGCCATTTCGTTCCGCAGAAATGGCGCGCAGCCCATGACCGCATACGAATTGCGGCAGCTCGGTGCTTTCACCTGTCATTGCACCGTTCGGCCCGAGCATGACCAGTTCAGGCGCTTGCCGCCTGAGAACAACGATCCTGTCGCCGGTGACCGCGACATCTGAAATGCCCGTTAGCATCGGATCGTTGACGTGGCTCACACGGTAACGCAGCGGACCCAAGGCCACATAGGCAGAAGGGCGTTTGGTCTTTTCGCTCACAGCTCGCTCTGCAATTCTTCAGCCATGGCGAGAAGCATCGCATCCCGCCCCGCCGGAGCGGTCAGCATCAGTCCCGCACCGGGGTGGCCATTAATCGGCATGCTAAACGAACAGCCATTGATCACATTCGCAAGGCTGGTGTTGCGCAGCGCCAGCAAATTGATCCGATCATAGGTCGCATCGTTGTTCAGATCATTCAGCTTCGGCGGCATGATAGCCACGCTCGGCAGTGCTACAGGCATGTCTCCAAAAAGGCAGGCTGCACGGGCAACGAGTGCTTCCCGCGCTGCTATCGTGCGGGCGAATTCAATGCCGGTGACGCCATCTGCCCTTGTCATACGCGAGGCGACACGCGGATCAAGGTCAGCACGGGTTTTGTCAAAATGCGCCCCGTGGTGGGCGCGGGACTCGACTGCCGAGAATTGCCAAACGGGTAGGGCGCGGTAGTCCTCGAAGAACTCGAGGGTCTGCCGCCGGATGCCCACGCCAGAGGCCCGAAGGGCTTCGAGAGCGGCTTCAAAGGCCTCGGCGACCTCGGCGTCCAACTCATCCATGCCGAAGTTTTCCGGTACGATGACAGCACGCGGTGCAGAGGACGCGGCAAGCGGTTGGTCCCGCAGCACGTTCAACACCGGGCGCAGGAGGCCGACTTCGCGGGTCAGCACGCCGACACTATCGAGCGAATGCGAAAGCGGTATTGCTCCTTTGCGTGAGATCGTCTGCGCAGTGGCTTTGAATCCGAACAAACCGCAAAAGGCAGCCGGGATGCGCGCGGAGCCGCCGGTATCTGTTCCAAGCGCGATATCGGCCACGCCTCGCGCCACGGCAGAAGCACCGCCCGAGGTCGAGCCGCCCGCAATACAACCTTCGCGCAGCGGCGTGAGGGGCGTGCCGTAATGTGGGTTAAGGCCAAGACCGGAATAGGCGAACTCCGTCATATTGGCGTGACCGATGAGCCCCGCGCCTGCACGGCGCAGCCGCGCGACCGCCGCAGCATCCTCGGCGGCGGGTGGCGCGTCTTGGCGGACCAACGATCCCGCACGTGTGACTTGGCCGCGAACGTCGAACAGGTCTTTGACCGCGACGTTTAACCCCGATAGCGGCCCTTCGCCTTCGACCGGATCATCAAAGGTGCGGGTGAAATCGGGTGAGGTCGCGCGCGCGCGTGCCGCGTCCAGAAGGGATTGGGGTGTCTGTGTCATCAAATCAGCCTTTAAATCGTTTGTTCCACAAGCCATGTCGCGATGCCGGGGAATGCCGTCAGCAGGATCACGGCCAGCACCAAGATCATGAAGTAGGGCACGATCATGCGGGTAATCTCAAAGATCGATTTACCAGTCAGGCTCTGGATCACGAACAGATTGAACCCCAGCGGCGGCGTGATCTGCGCCATTTCGACGACAATAATCAGATAGATCCCGAACCATACCGGATCGATCCCAACGGCAGCCACGGCGGGCATGACAACCGAGGTCGTAAGCACCACGATCGAGATTCCATCAAGGAAGCAGCCGAGCAACACGAAGAACACGGTTAGTACAGCAAATAGTCCCGGTGCGCCCAGCCCGCTGGCAGAGATGATTTCGGCAAGTTGTCCGGGCAGGCCAGAAAAACTCATTGCCGAAGTGAGAAAGGCTGCGCCAAGCAGGATCAACCCGATCATGGCAGAGGTGCGTGTGGCGCCCAAAAGTGAGGCGATGAAACTGTCGAGGCTCAACGACCGGCCAAAGGCCGCAATGACCAACGCCCCGGCCACACCGATCGCGGCGGCTTCGGTTGCCGTGGCGACCCCGGCATAGATTGAGCCGATGACCCCAATGATCAAACCGACCACCGGCAGCAACATACGGAGGCGGCGCAGGCGTTCACGCATTGGCAGGCGGGGTTCGGGGTCTGGTACGCCATCGGGGTTCATTTTGGACCAGATCGCGATATAGCCCGAGAACAGCGCCATCAGCATCAATCCCGGCACCACACCTGCAATGAACAGACGGTTGACCGACACTTGGGCCGCGACGCCATAGACGATCATCACGATTGACGGCGGGATCAAGAGGCCAAGCGTGCCCGATCCAGCCAATGAGCCAATGGCAAGCCGGTCGGCATAGCCCCGCGATTTCAGTTCGGGCAGGGAAATGCGCCCCACGGTGGCGGTGGTGGCTGCCGATGATCCCGATACGGCGGCAAAGATCCCGCAGCCCGCGACGTTGACATGCGCCAAGCCGCCGGGCAGCCGTCCGACCCAAGGGGCAAGACCGGAAAACAGGTCTTCGGCCAGACGGGTGCGGTAGAGAATTTCGCCCATCCAGATGAACAGCGGCAGCGCCGTTAGAGTCCAGCTGGCGGAATGCGCCCACATGGTGGTGCCGAGGATCGCATCGACTGGCGTCGAGGTGAACATCATGAAGATGACGACACCCGAGGCCATGAGCGCGACGCCAACCCAGATACCTAAGCCTAACAGTACCAGCAAGGTCACGACCAAGGTCGCGGATTGAAGAAGAATATCCATGCTTATTCGCCCCGACCCTGTTCGCTCGTATCGTCACTCTCGACTGGCAGCCCGAGGATCAGGCGCAGGGTGCGCTCGGCAAATGCCAGTGCAAAGAGCATCGACCCCAAAACCATCGCGGATTGCGGCCACCAAAGCGGAACGGCCACGACGCCTTGGCTGACTTCATTATAGGTCCAGCTTTCGTGGACATAACCGAAGATCGCCCAGGCGACCCAGCCCATCATTACCGTGGCAAACGTGGCGGCGAGAATGTCAGCGGCGTGGCCCAGTCGATCTGACATCAGCTGCCGCAGCGATGTGACACGAATATGATCCCCTCGTATCAAGGTGGCGGGAAGAGCGAGGAAGATCGACGCGCTAAGGCCCCATGCCGCGAAATCGTCGGCTGACGGTATTTGGCTGCCCATAAGGCGGAGGCCAATCTGAGACAGGATCAAGACCGCAATCCCCAGTAGGGACAGCGCGGCCAAGGCTCCGCAAAAGTTAAATAGGTGGCGGGTCAGCTTCATGGCGGCGGGCTCCGGATCGGTGGGCGGGTTGGGGCGAAAACTCGTTTTCGCTGTAGAAAGGGCCCGGGCAAGTGACAGCCCGGGCCCGCTATGATCAGTTCATCGCATCGATGATCTTCTGGCCCTCTTCGCCTGCTTGTTCCAGCCATTCCGCGCGCATTGTCGCGGCGATGGTTTCAAAGTCGTCTGCCAGCCCTTCGGGGGTCGGCAGGACTTTCATGCCATTGTCGGCCATTGTATTCGTCGCTTCGGTAGTGGCCGCTTCGGCCATCTCAAAGCCCCTGGTTTCCGCCAGTTCAGCCGCTTCATGCAGCGCGGTTTTCACGTCTTCGGAAAGGCCATCGTAGGCACCCTTATTCACGATCACCATGTTCTTCGGCAGGAAGGCCTGAACGTCATAGTAATGCGACACGAAATCCCAAGCTTGGCTGTCCACACCGGTCGACGGCGAGGTGATCATACCGTTGATGACCCCGGTCGAGAAGGCTTGGCTGATCTCGGAGGTGGCGATGGTGGCGGGAACGGCGCCCAAGAGCTCAGCAAGGCGCGCGGTTGATGGGTTGTAAGCGCGGAACTTTACCCCGTCGAAGGAGGATGCGTCGGTCACTTCTTGGTTCATGTAGACGCCCTGCGGTGGCCAAGGTGCGGCGAACAGAAGCACGAGGCCATCATCGGCCAGTTTTTCTTCGTAGATGGGGCGGGAGGCCTCCCAAAGCGCGCGGGCCTCGTCAAATGTCGTCGCCAAAAGCGGCACGGCATCGGCAGAGTAAACGGCGTCTTCGTTGCCAAGGGCCGAGATCAGGACTTCGCCGATGGGAACGATGCCGCGCTGCACGCCGCGCTTCAGTTCAGGGCGCTTGAGCAGGACCGAGTTCGACACAACGTCGATTTCCAGCGCGCCATCCGACAGGCGGGCCACATCATCGGCAAAGGCGCGGATGTTCTGGGTGAGATAGTTGCCGTCTGGCGCGTCCGCCGACATTTTCCAAGTTTCCGCATGGGCCAGACCGGCTGTCAGGGCTGCGATCGCGGTTCCGATGAGAAGGTGTTTCATATGTGGTATCTCCTGTTGGGGGTGTGGTTCTTGCACTGCCGCTTTGGCAGGGCAGGTTGGTTAACTCAGTCTTCCAATGCGGGCAGGTCTTGCGCGTCCAGCGACCACATCAGGCGGAAGGTTTCGGCCTCGCGCACCGCGCCGCCCAGCTTTTCGGTCAGTTGGCGCAGGGTCGCTTCGGCGATCGGCTCTGACGTCACATCCACCGCGATGCAAGGCGCCAGAACGCGCCCTTCGGTGTTTTCAGACGGCAGCGGGGTCGAAAGGCTTGCGTCGGGGATCATGTGATGCACACGCAGCACGCCTTCTTCGGCCATCAATTTGCCAAGCACTTCGGCGACGGCGTCGCTCCCCATGGCATCCGGCACCAGTTCGATCAGCACCAGCGCGCCGCCCCAGCCAAAGCCGCCCTCTTGCGCGACCTGCATCACCCGACGGCGGGTGTTGGACATGCGCCCGAAATTGGTGAGCGACCATTGGGTCTGTTTGGTAAAGGCTTTGCGGTAGGCTTCCGAGGTAAAATCGGCAAGGTTGCTGGCGCGGTACAGGGCGAGGTAGCGCCGAGCCGAGCCCGATACCGCACGATAGCGCCGCGCGCCGGTGAAGCCCGGAATGCGAACGCGCTCTTCCATATGCTCCCGGTCATACCACTGGTTAAAGTCAGCCTCATGATCGGGGTCGATATCGCTCCAGACGAAAAGCTGTGCTTGATCGGTTGTACGGATATTGCTCATTCTGCATCCTGATCTTTGGACAAAGCTTTCCCGTCACGTAGCGGGGCACGGCCCGTCTCCGTCGAGGTGCGGTCAAGCTCTGTCGATTGTTGTTGGGGCACCCTTACCGAGATGGGGTCCAACGACAAACGGGATTATTTAGGGGGGGGGTGATAGGGGTTTCCGATCAGGCGACCGTGAATGAGATCAGGCCTGCCGTTGATGACGCTCCGCACAGGCCCGCGCCAGATCGGCGATTGCTTTATAGGTGGCCACGTCGGAACTGCGCCGCCAGATGCAATACAGCGGCAGGGGTGGCAGTTTCGCATCTACATCAAGCTCGCAAATACCCGGCCCCGCCAAGTCGCAGGCCAGAGGCAAGGTCGCGATGCCCAGCCCGCGCTGTGTCAATCGCGCAATCGCCGCCATCGAGGTGATACAATGCACGATCGAAGGTCGCAGGCCGCGATCGCTGAAAAGCGCGAGAACATTGGCGTGCGGGCGTGAATTGCGGGTGAAGGTGATCAGTGGGCTGGTAACGACGTCAGCCAGTGTCAATCTTTCGCCGCGCATCCCCTCCGGTCCGAACCATCCCATGGCCAGTGGCGGCAGGTCAGCGCAAGCGCAGTTTTGATCGTGGCGATCATCCGTGGTCAGCAACATATCCAGAGCGCCGCGCTCGAAGGCGGTGGAAATGTTCGGTGTCGGCTCAACTGTCAGTTCGAGTTCTAACCGAGGATAGCAGCGGGCTACCTCTTCGATCAGGTCACAAAGCCATGTATGAACGACCGATGACACAAGCCCCAATCGTACGCGCCCCACGGCGGTTGTGGGGTCCGCCAAGGTGCTACGCAAACTGCGCTCAGTCGCAAGCATGTCTTGCGCTTTTTCAAGGATCATTGCGCCGGCTACTGTGATCCGGGTCGCGTGGAATTCTCGGTCGAACAGATCGACCCTAAGATCCGTCTCCAGCGACGAAATCCGGCTGGAAACTGTCGCCTGACTGACATTCAATTGGTCGGCTGCGGCCCGGAAACTACCCAAATTGGCAACCGTGACGAATGTCTCCAAAAAGCGCGTGTTCACTAAGGGCCTCTATTTCTTGTTTTGGGCGCGAAGGGCGAGGATAAGTCAGCCATGCGGGAAAGTCACTTGTCATTAGAAAAGCGTGGACCAATCGGGGGTTGATCGAAAATTGAGCGGAAAGCGGGCTTTCGCTGCGATCTGCACGAATGTCGGCTAGTCGGTACATTTCTCCGACAATAATTGGCGTTAGATATGCTCAGCAAACATCATACAGTGGAAATCCCGCATTGGTTGAGCGGCCCCATGAAGCTTATTTCCGCCTATATCTGACCTTTGAAACAGAAATTCGGCGGGCTGATCTGAGCCGAACCTGTTTCAGGCATCTCTGACCGGAACTAGTAAGCAATCAGTGCCCGATAATATCGAACGGTGAATTTGGCCTAAAGAACATGCCCAAATGCTTTCGCATACTTGAATGAGACAGCGGGGCTTCCTGAGCATATAGATTGCGTTATCGTGATAAGAAACGATCAAGCCTTCTGACCTCGGCTGATACAGAATGCCGGGCTTAGCCGTTGAAAAAGTCATGTTTGCGCGCGGTTCTGCCGGAACATCCGCACCAGCAACCACACTGACAGCGCCAGCATGACAAGCGCAATGGGCGATTTCAGCAAGAACCATGGATCGCCGCCCGACGCGGTGAAGCTGCCACGGATCAGCCCCTCGAGCGCCGGGGCCAGCAGAAACCCGATGACGAAGGGCAGGATCGAGACACCGAGGCGCCGCAGGACGTAGCCGATAAGGGCAAAGGCACAGGCGCTCAGCAGGCCGACATAGCCGCCGTCCTGCACATAGGCCGCAGTGAGCGAAACGGTCAGGATCACCGGCAACATCACGTCCTTCGGGATTCGGATAAGGCGGCCCAACTGGCCCATCAGGAAACTGCCGACGCTCCAGTTGCAGAGGTTGGCGATCACCATCATCGTGAAAAGGCCGAAGGCCATGACCAGATCGCGGTTCATGATGGTGTCGAACCCCTCGATCTCCTTGATCGGGGTGAACCGGAAAACCTGCGGCCCGAAGGCGAAATCGCCGATGGTCTCCACCGCCAGAATGATAAAGACGGCGGCGAAATTGCCGGGGATGCCGAGGCTCATCACCGGGATCAGATTGGCGCCGGAGACGGCTGAGTTCGCCGATTCCGTTGCCACCACCCCCTCGATCGCGCCCTTGCCAAAGGTCTCGGGCGATGTCGAGCGGCGCCGCGCGGTGTCATGCGACAGGGTCGCGGCGGTGGTGGTGCCGATCCCCGGCAGCGCGCCGATCATCGTGCCGATCCCGGCGCCGCGCAGGATCGCGGGCATCATCCGCCAGCGCTCGCCCCAGCTCAGCCGCGGCCCCATTTCAGGGGCGGAGACCGGCCCCTTGGCCGCGGCACGGTCGCGGCGCATGTCTTCGACCGCGATCAGCACTTCGGACAGGACCAACACGCCCAGCACGCAGGAGGTCAGCGGCAGGCCGCCTCCAAGCTCGGGGATGCCAAGTGTCATGCGCGGTCCGTCGCCCGACATCGTCGTCCCAACAAGCGAGACGAACATCCCCAGAAGGCCACCGATCAAGCCTTTCAACGGAGCTTTACCGACCACGGCGGCCATGAAGCAGAGCGACAATATGATGAGGGCGGATTTCTCGGGCAGGTCCAGCACCCGTTCCACCGCCACCGCGAGCACAGGGGCGGCGATGAAAAGCACGAGGTCCGAAAAGTTGTCCCCCACGACGGAGGCGAAATGCGCTGTCTGGATCGCCCGGCGCCCCTGTCCCTTTTGCGCCAGCGGATAGCCGTCCACCGTGGTCAGGAAGGCATCGGGCGTGCCGGGGGTGTTGAACAGGATCGCCGGCACCGCACCGCCCACGGTCGCGCCCTTCATGATGCCCAGAAGACAGCCCAGCACCGGATAGAGTGCCTCGTTCCCGTAGCCGAAGATCGAGACCAGAACCGGCAGGGCGATGGCCATGGCGAAGGGGCCCGAGAGCCCCGGGGTGGCGCCCACGAGGATGCCGATGACGACCCCGGTCAGCACCATGCCCATAGGCAAGAGCCACAGGCCACCATCGGCGGCCGTGAAGACGGAACTGATTCCGAGCGCGAGATATTGCAGCAAGAGGTCCAAGGGGTGTCCTTCACAGGTCGGCGTTTGGCGGCAGTTGGATGTTGTCGAGCAACCCGGCAAACAGCAGGATCAGAAAGGCCGTCGAGAGCATGGCAACCACAAGATCGCGTGTCCGCAGCGCGCGGCGGGTGATGTAGATGTAACTGGCGCTCAACGCCGTGCCGCCGAGAAAGAACCCGGCCACGTTGTAGGGAAACCGCCCCGAAGCCGCGCGGTAGCCGGAAAAATCCGTAAGGCCCGCGGCGTTGCTGGCCCAGACCACCAGCGGCCCGCCCCATGTCATCAGCGCAAGCGATGCAGCGGTGACAAGACCCGCACGGACCAGAAACAACAGGTTGTCGAGACCGATACGCCCAACAGGCTCTCCCGCTTCACGCCCGCTGCCACGCAGCTCTCCCGCGATTAGCAAGAGCGCCAGCGGCACCATCAGCAAAACCAGCAGCGTGGGAAAAAAGGCGTCTCCGGGGATGGTGTTGCCGGTCAGGCTCTTCTTGAGAAATCCGCTGCTGATGTCCCGCGGAAACCAGACCAGCAGGCAAAGCGCGACAAGCGCCAGCGTGCCCCCGCCCAGCCAGAGGTTCCAGCGCCCCCCGGAGGGGGCGCCTTCATCGGTGTCCACGGGACCTCGGGTCATTCGGCCAGTGCTTTCATCATCGAGACATTGGCCTCATAGGTCGAGAGGATCTGTTCGCGCAGCTCCGCGCCCTGCGTCACGATCGGCGCCGGCGGATACTGCTTTTCGATGAACTGGCGTGTCTCGCTCTCGGGGTCAGCGAGGATCTCGGCGATGACGCTGCCGATCTCGTCGCGGATCTCGTCAGGCATGCCCGCGGGGGCGGTGATGATGTACTGGTAGCCAAGGTTCAGGTCGATGCCTTGATCCATCAGCGTCGGCATCTCCGGGGCAAGCGCCACCGGACCGGTCTCGGCGGAGGAGAGGATCACCAGTTCGCCCGCCTCGACCAGCGGTTTCTGTACGCCGCCGCCCCAGGCGACATTGGCGTCCATCGACACCAGCGCATTGAGCGTGCCACGGCCACCCTTCATGCGCAGGTGGTTCACGTCGATCCCGAGGGCGCGGGCGACGATCTCGGCGCCGGCCTCGACCTGCGTGCCCCAGTTGGCCCAGACGATCGGCTCATTGGCGGCGGCGGCTTTAAGATCATCAAGCGTCTTCCAGCCGCTCTCTGCGCGCGCCAGAACCGCCATCTGCGAGCCTGCGGTCGTGGTGATATAGGTGAAATCCTCGGGCGACAGGTTGTCGCTGTTCATCGGCGCGAAATCATAGGTCGTGGTGATCGCAAAGCCCAGGGTCTGACCGTCAGGAGCCTCTCCCTTGAGTTGCGCGGACATGACGGTGCCGTCGTCGCCCGCCTTGTTTTCGGGGATCACCTGCCAGCCACGCTTGGCCTCGATCTCCTTTGCGAGGGTCCGGCCCTGCACGTCGGTGCCGCCGCCAGCGCCATAGCCGATCCACAGGCGGATCGGGCCGTCGGGGTTCCATTCGGCCAGCGCAGGCCCGGCGGCCAGCAGGGCGGTAGCGGCGGTGGTCATCAGAATACGTTTCATGGTCTCTCCACTGTTGGTTAGGTTGGTTGCATTTTTATTGGTCGTCAGAATCCAGGCTTGCCTTCCACCAGCTCCATCGGACGGTGGCCTCGGGGCAATTCGAAGCGTTGGATCAGTTGCAGCCTGTCCTGGCTGTCATGTTCATGGGCGTCCCAGATCATCCCCACATGCGGCGCGGCAAGGTCGAGATGTTGGCAGGCTTGCCGCGACAGCAGGTCGGCGCGCGCCTCGTGGCGGACCCTGGCGGTGCGGATCTGGAACTGCTCCCAGAGCATGCGGTGATAGGAAATACCGTGCAGCTCCTCCAAGGGGCGCGACAGCAGCGCTTCGGCGTGGTCGCAGCGCAGGTACATGGTGCCGAAAGCCGGTTGCGACCCGGTGACCCACACAAGCCGGTCGATGCGGATCACCTGCTCGGCCTCGAAGCCGATGAGCAGTGGCCCGGATTCGGCGGTGGGCAGGCGCTGAATATCGACAACCCGGGTATAAGGCATCTTCCAATCGCCGGTCTCGGAGTCGCGAAAGCGGTAGACATGGACCTCGGGCACCTGATGGCGTGCGTCGGCGATGAAGCTGCCGCGCTTGCGGTGGCGCACGATCAGCCCCTGTTCGACCAGCCGCGACAGGCCCTTTTGCACCGTGGACAGGCCGATGGGCAGCGCGGCGGCGATCTCGGTCTCGCCGGGAAGCTGGCCGCCGGGCGCGAAGGTGCCGTCCTGGATGCAGCGGGTGAAGGCCTCGCTCAGACGCAGGTACTTGGGCCGGCCCTTGCCATCGGGGGCCGTGTCTTCCCATGCGGCGACCAAGGTCTTGAGGGGCAATCTATCTGAGGGGCTTTCCATACAACTATCATAGAACGAGGGGTATTGCACTTGTCAACTACGTAGTTAATAATTGTAGGCGGAATATATCACAGCGTTGAGAGGGTGGAGATGAGCGAAGAATGGGCAGTGGCCACCGGACATCCCATCGCCACCGGGGCCGCGGAACGTGTTCTGCGCGCAGGCGGCAATGCCGTGGATGCCGGGGTGGCCGCCGGGATCGCGCTGGCCGTCGTGCAGCCCGATCTGGTGTCCTTTGCCGGGGTCGCGCCGGTGATCCTCTATGACGCGGCGCGCGAGCATGTGACCAGCTACGACGGTGTCGGGGTCTGGCCGCAAGCCGCAGACGTGGTGCAGATGCAGCGCGATCACGGCGACCACGTGCCAGAGGGCCTGCTGCGCACCGTCGTGCCCGCCGCCCCGGCAAGCTGGATCAAGGTTCTGGCGACCCACGGCACCCTCGGTTTCGGCGATGTCGCCCAAGAGGCGGTGCAGGCCGCACGCGACGGTTTCGAGGTCTATCCCCTGCTGGCCGATTTCATCGCTTCACGGGAGGAGAAATACGCGCGCTTCCCGTCAACGGCGGCGATCTTCCTGCCCGGTGGCCGCCTGCCGAAGGTGGGAGAGCGTTTTGTCCAGACCGACCTTGCAAACACCCTGCAGCTACTGATCGATGCGGAAAGCGCCGCCCGTGCCGAGGGAGGTGATCGCTGCGCAGGTCTGGCCGCCGCCCGCGGGGCTTTCTACAGCGGTCCGATCGCGCAAAAGATCGTTGCCTTTCACGAGGAAAACGGCGGCCTGCTGCAGGCCGAAGACCTCGCCTCCTACGAGGTTCGTGAAGAGCCGACTTTCGCCGTCGACTTCCGGGGCGCGCAAATCCACTGCTGCGGTGCCTGGTGTCAGGGCATCTCGATGGCGCAGACGCTCGCCATGCTGGAACAGGCCGGCCCCGAAGCCTCCCGCGACGGAGAGCGGATTGATCTTCATTTCCTGCTTGAGGTGCTGAAACGCGTTTTCGCCGACCGCGAGGCGCATGTTACCGACCCCCGATACATGCAGATAGCCCCCGAGGCGCTGCTGGACCCCGCCTTCATCGCCGACCGGCTGCGCAGCATTCAGAAGACCTCAGACCCGTTGCCGGCCCCCGCGGCCCCGGCTTCCGCGGCTTCGGGCGAACGCCCAGTGTTCGAAGTGGGCTGCGCCGATACTTCGCATGTCAGCGTGATTGACGACGCCGGCAATATTTTCTCCGCCACCCCGAGCGATCCGAGCTACGACACCGTGGTGATCCCCAGCACCGGCCTCTCGGTCTCCTCGCGCGGGTCGCAGAGCCGTGCGATCCCCGGTCACCTCAATGCGCTCGCCCCCGGCAAGCGTCCACGGCTGACGCCGAACCCCATTCTGGGGCTGAAGGATGGCAAGCCATGGCTCGCCATGGGCACGCCCGGTGGCGACGTACAGGTTCAGGCCATGGCGCAGGTATTGCTGGGCATGCTGGACCTTGGACAGACCCCGCGCGCGGCGGTTGAGGCGCCCCGCGTGGCGTCCTATGCCTATCCCGGCAGCTTCGCGCCACATGATGTCCATCCCAACAAGGTGATGTATGAAGCCGATCTGCCACCCGCGCAGGCTCAGGAGTTGCGCGCACGCGGACATGACCTGGAAGAATGGCCCGTTCGAACCTGGATGGCGGGCGGGATCTGCATCGCCTTGCGTGACGGATCCGGCGTGGACGCCGTCGCCGACCCGCGGCGCGCCGGCACTGCCAAGACTGGAGCGAAACCATGACGACGGAGATTTGCAAACGTATCGCCAATCAAAGCACCCCGCTGGAGGAGGCTTTTGACCTATGCGGCAGGGCTTTCGACAATGAGTTGTTCACCGCAATGCGTTTCCACGCCGCGACGATGGAGGTGGAACGCCTTCACTCCACCTTGCCCGATAGCTATCCTGTCAGCGGTCGCAAACCAAAGCGGGATACGGCGTGGGGAAAAAAGGTTTTGATCGACCGAGAGATCAACCTCGGTTTCGGGGCCGCTGATATCAGATGGGCATTTTCGGACCATGAAACCATTTTGGGGCTCGGGCTCAATGCTGTGTTGAACGCGCCCATCGTCCTCGATGGTTCGGTTCTCGGCACGATCAATTACTTGCGGGGCGATCCGGCTTTCAGTTCGCGAGAGGTGGAGATCGCAAAACAAGTTGCGGCTGCACTGGCTGATCGGAATGATCTGCGAGACTAATTATATGCCATGATGCCGTAGGCGTCAGGAATTTTCCCCGGGCGTTCTTCGTCATCGGGGAACTTCGCTGCGCTGATTTGGCTGAGAACGGTAGTGCGCTGCGCATAGAATTTCCTCAGTTCGGCGAACCAAGCCGAGATGTTCTGGCTTGCAGTCGTGGGTAGGGCATTTACCCTTGCAAACTGGTATAGGGGGGACACTGTGCAGAAAATAAGGACATCCAATCCAGATTTCATGATCCGCCACGCATCTCCTGATGATGCGGAGCTTGTCGTCGAATACATGAGGAAACTCGGCGCCTATCAAAAGATGGCTGACAAGATCACGGCAACTGAGCCGCAGATCAGGCGGCTTCTGAATGAAAAATTGGGCGAAGCGCTGTTCGGATATTACAGGGGAGAAATTGTCGGCTTCGCTTATTTTTGTCAGAAGTCATCCGCATTTACCGGACTGGCCGGGATCTATATCGACGGGTTCTTCGTGGATACGAAAGTTCGCCATCAAGGTCTTGGCAAGATCATTATGGGGTATCTTTGCTCACTCGCCCTACAGCGAAATTGCCAGATGATGGAATGGGGGGTTTTGGACTGGAATAAGCCCACGATAGAATTTTACAGAAGCCTTGGCGCTTATAGCGTAGACGAAATGACGATTTTCAGATTCACGCCGGACGACCTGAAAACAAACGCTCATGCATTCGAGGGCAAGCCATAGCTTTTAGCAATATGGAGATTTGGATTCAGAACTGTCGTTCGCATGGGACTGGTCGAAAAGCAGCTCTGCATCAAAAGATGCCGTCACCGCCGTTGCTAAGGAGATAGATTGATTGGCTCCGTTTTGCGGCAGGTTTTTTGAGCGCACCTAGACTTTGATTTTTTCAATACCCTTCAGCACCGCATATTCTCAGTTCTTGAAACGAGGGGAGGAATGCACGCCTTTTCAGCCGTTCACGGAGAAGAGCCAGCAGCCATGTTTGATCTCGATGAATTTTGCAGAGCAATGGACGCGGCTGTTAAGCGCTGGTTTGCCGATCATCGAAATGATGAGAGGGTGACAAGGGACGTGCAGGATTTATTGAGCTTGAGGCTGACGGGGGGCATCCTTTCTTTGTAAATGCACCGGTTGCAGCTTCGGGGCCTGAAATCATGATCGAAACGAAGCTTCCAACGTTTGTCTGAGTTTCCTGGAAATATTCTCTGTTCCCGAAATCTCTGTCGGTCACTGCAGAAATCTGTGTGGCCTTACAGTTGCCGAAAAGGTTAAGTCGTGGCGCCCATGCTAGAGGGGTGGACGCGTATCCTGATGACTATCGGCAGTTGGCCTGCTACAGCCTATTGAGGGAGCTCCAAAAGCGCTGCCAATTGAACTTCGTTTTTCTGGCAACATCGCGCTACTTTTCGTCACACCCCGGCACGGTCTCACCAGCCCTCCGCCTTATTCTCGGCAGAATTTTCAGCCAACATTCTAACCATCCGGGGGGACCAAATCCTTGGCGATGGCGGCGAGGCGCCCCACCGCTTGGCGAAAGGGAGGTTCCAGATGTTGGTTAACGTAAGAGACTGGTCTCGCATCCTGCATAATTGCATCTTCTCCGATGCCGATCAGTCGCTCTGTGCAAGGGCGTGGCAATACCGGGAAGAGAGCGTTCTTTGGGCGCTTTGGGTCATGATCTTCACCCCCGGCCACTGCGAGCGGAGTTTCCGCCACCACCGCAAGTTGCTCCGCCTCAAGGCGCGCAGGTCCGCGGGCAGCCGCGGGTAACAACGCCACCGACAAGCGCTCCAGCCCCGCGGAATTATCCCGCTGGGTAGTTGCATGCAGATGCATTCACGTTCACTTTGCCGGGAACGCCAAAGGCGGCCGGTTTGACCGCGCCGCTGGCCTTACCCAAGCAAAGGACAGCCATGCTTCGTCACGATCCCATTTACCCGTCCCACCGATCTCCCGTGGTTGCCGACAATGTCGTCGCGACCTCTCAGCCCCTGGCCACGCAGGCCGGCCTTTTGATGATGCAGCAGGGGGGCAACGCGGTGGATGCGGCGATCGCTACCGCTGCGGCGCTGACTGTGGTGGAGCCCACGGGCAACGGGCTGGGTTCTGACGCTTTCTGCATCCTGTGGGACGGTGAGAAGCTGCATGGGCTCAATGCCTCGGGCCGCGCGCCCGCCGCTTGGTCGCCTGAACGGTTTCCCGATGGCATGGTCGAGCATGGTTGGGACAGTGTCACCGTGCCGGGCGCGGTCAGCGCTTGGGTCGAATTGATGGAGAAGTTCGGCAAGCTCGATCTGGCGACGGTGCTGGCCCCGGCGATCCGCTATGCCGAAGAGGGGTTTCTCGTCTCGCCCACCATTGCGACGCTCTGGGCGCGCGGGGCCGAGGTTCTGGGCAAGCAACCGGGCTTTGCCGAGACCTTCCTGCCGGAGGGCCGCGCCCCGAAAGCGGGGGAGCGGTTCCGCAACCCCGGCGCGGCCCGCACCCTGCGGCTGATCGCCGAGACCAAGGGCCGCGCCTTTTACGAAGGGGAGATCGCCGAAGAGATCGTGGCCCATGCCGAGGCCAATGGCGGCGCGATGACCATGGCGGACTTGGCGGCCAACAAGCCCGAATGGTGCGGCACGATCAGCCAGAGCTTCGATGATGTGGAACTCCATGAAATCCCGCCAAACGGACAGGGGATCGCCGCGCTGATGGCGCTCGGCATTCTGGAGCATAGCGACATCCGCGCGCATGGCGCAGACGACCTGATGGCGGTGCATTTGCAGATCGAAGCCTGCAAACTCGCCTATAGCGATCTGCATGCCTATGTGGCGGATCGGACGGCCATGACCGAGGTCGACGAGAAGGCGCTGCTCGATCCGGCATACCTCAAGTCGCGCGCCGCGCTGATCTCGACCGAGAAGGCGCAGGACTTCGGTGCGGGCGCGCCCAAGCAAGGCGGCACGGTTCTGATGAGCACGGCGGATGCCGCGGGCATGATGGTCTGCTTCATTCAGTCGAACTACGCAGGCTTCGGCTCGGGCGTGGTGGTGCCGGGGACGGGCGTGTCGATGCAGAACCGCGGCTTTGGTTTCACCACCGAGCCGGGGCATCAGAATATCGTGGCAGGGGGCAAGCGGCCCTTCCATACGATCATCCCGGGCTTTGCGATGAAGAACGGCCAGCCCTTGATGGCCTATGGGATGATGGGCGGCCCGATCCAGGCCCAGGGCCATATGCAACTGCTGCTGCGCACGCAGCTTTGGGGACAGGACGTTCAGGTCGCCGCCGATGCGCCGCGCTGGCGCATCCTGTCGGGGCTGGAGGTGGCTTGCGAACCGGCCATGGCGCCCGAGCTTTTGCAAGGGCTGCGCGATCTGGGCCATGTCGTCCATGTCGAAGCGCCGGACAACGCGTTCGGCTTCGGCGGCGCGCAGCTGGTGCAGCGTCTGCCCGAGGGCGGATATTCCGCCGGGTCCGATCCGCGCAAAGACGGGCAGGCGGCGGGCTTCTGATCCGCGCGTCTCTGCCCTTGTGAGATTGGCATGGCCCGTTCCGGGGCCATGCCGTTTTATTTTCAGCCTTGCCCGCGCATCGCGTCGACCGGCCATGGCCCCGGCCCGGCGGCCGCGAGGTGGAGAATGCCAAAGCTGTAAAGCGCCGCCGGATTGCCGCCATCCAGCAGCGGAAAGAACCGCTGCGGCATCTGCGCGATGAAATAGGCCACCGCCGTCAAGCCGCTCAGGATAAAGGCCGAGAGGCGCGAGAACAGGCCGACCACCAGCAAGGCGCCAAAGCGCCATTCGACCACGCCCGAGATTCCGCCCATCGAGGCGATCGACACGCCGTTCATCGGCCTGGCAGGGAAGCTAAGGTTCTTGGTCGTGCCATGCTGCGAAAAAGCGAGAGCATCTGCGGCTGGTAGGGGGATAGGAGGGTCATGTTTTCCCTTTCAAGACAATAGGTTGTTCATACGAGCCCAGTTTCACCCGTAACCCGCGCAGCCCTCAGCGCCGGGGGAGGTGTGTCACGGACCTGTGACGCCCGACCCCGGTGTGGAACCGGGCCGAGGGGCGCATTTCAGGAGCGTTTGCAGATAATCGAAAAAAATTCGCTTCAATCGGCCAATTGCTCTTGCGCACCCGGGACCGCCCGCGTTAAAGAGCCGCTGTCCGAGGGCGTTGCCCGAAAGACAGACATAGGCATTCCGGCGTAGCTCAGCGGTAGAGCAGTTGACTGTTAATCAATTGGTCGTAGGTTCGATCCCTACCGCCGGAGCCAATTTCTTCGCAAGCATCTGACAACAAACATATTTTGTGTTTGGCTCCGATGCTATTTCCCCGAGTTGGCAGTTTTGGTTGCACACGAGGTTGCACATCAGGTTGCCTCTGCTCCATTTCACCCATCGAAGCAGGCTCTCCGAAACCCGGAGATTGCATGCCCCTTTCGAGCTACCCCTACCATCAACGCTGATAGTACTATTTTCGTCGCCGCGCCCCAGGTTATCCACATCTCGTTTGCCCGTCTTGATTTCCTTAGGGACGAAAGACCCGAATCTGGCGATTACATGTCTCGGGACACTGGCCATGGAGTTCGAAAGCGTGCTGGATGTGTTTGCATTTGTTTTGGACGAAACCTCGGAAGCACTGCTGCACCGGTACATGAAGCTGCGTTTGACGCAGCCCATTCAGGGCTCGCGTCGTCAGCGGCGGCTTGAATGGGCCTTGGGCCGGTCCGGGTTTGCCACTCCGGAGAACTGTGAGCCTCTCTGGACCTCCACATCTTCGAAACCATCGACCTGGTGCAGCAGATTGCCACCGGGTGCCTCTAGTCTTACAACAACAAGCGCCCAAAGATGGGCCGCGTTGGAATGCCCCTCTGCCCAGAAACGGAGAATGGCCGCGTAAACCCTACGACCAAGTTCCTGCAAAAACGGGGGGTACCGAAGGCTCGATTTGGGCTTGTTGGAAATCACTTTCTCCCACCCGCTGCCACCAATAGTTTTTCACAGAAATTTAAGAGCCCTAAAGGTAGAGGGTATCCGTCGGCTTGGTCCATCTTGGCACAGCACAACATCGGTCGGACCACCCGTAGGTCAGCCACCCTCCCGGTCCATGCCGTCTTTAAAAATTTTGTGTTGATCCATTCTGAACCCGCGTTACGTATGGGCCGCAGCCCGGCACAAAGCTGGGCCTCTTTGGGCTATCTGTGCAGTTTTGGCTGCGGTGCGTCTTGAGGTGCTTCAAATCGCGTTAAGGAATTTAAGATTGCCTTCTAAAGTGCCAGCTTCTCTTCTCGAATACATACAGAAAGCAGGTATTCCCCTTGCACTCGGTGCCTTGGATGAGCCCGATGAGCCTCTGATCGAGGTTAACGAGGCATTTTGTACGCTGACAGGCTATACCCGTAGGTTGGTGTTGGGGCGGAACTGCCGGTTCTTGCAGCCTCGGACCGATGCGGTTCGAGAGGTGCGGTTGAAGATGCGGAATTTCTTGAACGACCCAGAGGCCGAGGCCGGTCGGTTCGAGGTGCCGAACCTGCGCGCTGATGGCACGCCCTTCGTCAATCTGGTTTTCATGTCTCGGCTCAGAAAACGGTCCGGCACGGGCAGCCTGATTTTCGCCTCGCAGTTCGATCTCAAAGCGTCAAAGGGCATGGCCGAACTGAAGGATTACGATGCGCAGTTAGGCAAAAATATCGACGATATGGCGGAGCTCAGCGCCAATTACGGTCTGATGATGCGTCAATCGGCAGAGCTTTTGTCGCAATCCGCAACCACCATCGCGAACATTCGCTACGATGGATAAGCAAGCACAGGCCGATACTGCGCAAAAGCCGTTGTCGCAAGAAGATGGACCGCCGGTCATCGGCATCGGCGCATCCGCGGGCGGCCTCGAAGCGCTGCGCGACATGCTGGCCCCGGCGAAACTGCCGACCGGGATGGCCTATGTCGTGGTACAGCATCTTGACCCGCATCACGAAAGCCTTCTGGCCGAACTGCTGGGCCGCCAGACCACGCTGTCGGTACGTCAGGCCGAAGAGGGCGAAATGGTCATGGCGGACACTGTCTATATCATTCCGCCCGGTCATGGCCTGTCGATCCATGACAGAAAACTGTCACTTAAACCTTTTGACGAGCCGCGCGGCCTGCGCCGACCGATTGACGACTTCTTCATGTCGCTGTCCGAGGATGCGGGCCGTCTGTCGGCTTGTGTGATCCTGTCGGGAACCGGGGCCGACGGCACATTGGGCCTGCGCGCGATCAAGGAGCATGGCGGGCTGGCGCTGGTGCAAACGCCACGCTCGGCGCGCTATGACGGGATGCCCCTCTCGGCGGTCTCTACCGGAATGGTCGATTTCGTGTTGCGGCCCGAGGATATGCTTGACCGTCTCAGAGATTACTTCAGCCGCGCCATTGGCGAGATGGGGGCGGTGGTTGGCGACAGTGATCAAATTGACGCCATCTGCCAGACGCTGCGCATGCAGGCTGGGCATGATTTTTCCGGCTACAAACACACCACCTTGGCCCGCCGCATCCAACGGCGAATGCAGGTGTTGCAGCTATCCGACCCGGTCGAATACCGCAAAAAGCTGCGCAACGACGATACTGAGGCGGCGGCGCTGCTGCGCGATCTGCTGATCAATGTGACACGGTTTTTCCGCGATCCTGAACATTTCGAGACGCTGCGCAAACATGTGATCGCCCCGCTGGTCAAACGCGCCGCGGCGCATCAGGAGATCCGCGTCTGGGTGCCCGGCTGCTCCAGTGGCGAAGAGGCCTATACGCTGGCGATGCTTTTCGACGACGAAGCGCAACGGCAAAACGCGGCGCCCCGGGTGAGCATTTTCGCAACCGATATCGACGAACAGATGCTGGAGATCGCGCGAGAGGCGCGCTACCTCGCGTCCGCCCTCAACGACATCCCCGAAGAATGCAGGGAGCGTTACACCATCCAGCATGGCGATCACTTCCGCATCGAGCCGGCCATCCGGGATATGGTGCGTATATCGCCCCACAGTGTGATCAAAGATCCGCCGTTCTCGCGCCTGTCGCTGGTCTGCTGCCGCAATCTGCTGATTTATTTCGGCGAAGAGTTGCAGTCGAAGGTGCTGCCGACGTTTCACTATGCGCTGCGGCCCGACGGATATCTCTTTTTAGGGCCATCCGAGACGATTGGCCGTTCGGAAGAGTTGTTTACGGCCATTGATCAAAAGGCACGGGTGTTTTCGCGCAACGAAGGGGAGGCGCGCTATTCCGTGCAGTTGCCCTTCTCCACCGACCGCAGAACACGGCAAACCCATGGGAAATACGCAAATGAGCGGGGCGGGGTCACGGCGGGGCGCAGTCTGGCACTGGAGCGTTTGGCGAGCCGCTATGCGCGGCCCTGTGTCGTGCTCGACAGCGACGGGATGATCATCGAAAGCCACGGGCGGCTTGGGCGCTATTTCGAATTCTCCGCCGGGGCCAACCTCTCAGCCTCGCAGACCGCGCGGCCCGGACTACGCGAAGTGCTGCTGCCCCTCATGCGCCAAGCCAGTGCGGACCGGCAAAGAATGGTGGCGCGGGATATCGAAGTGCGTGCCGAATTTGGCCGCCAGAAGATCGACGTTGTGGCCGACCCGCTGGCTGATGATACCGTCCTCATGGTGTTCCGCGATCTCGCCGCTTTCGAGGTCGAGCCGGATGACGACCTGCTTGAGCTGGGTCCGGCTGATGGGCAGATCGAAATGCTCGAAGGTGAGTTGCAGCATATCAGGCGTCAGCTGCGCGATAAGACTGAGGAACTGGAAACCGCGAATGAAGAACTGAAAAGCTCGAACGAAGAAATGATGTCGATGAACGAAGAGCTTCAGTCGACAAACGAAGAGCTCTCCACCGTGAACGATGAGCTGAAGGAGAAGGTCGATCAGCTCAGCGTGGCGAATGACGATTTGCGCAACTTTTTTGAATCCACACAGTTGCCGATGGTCGTACTGGACAGCAAAATGTGCCTGCGCAGCCATACGGATGCGGCGCTTGAAATCTTTCCCTTCCAGCCGGGTGATCTGGGGCGTCCCCTGCAACAGGTGACAAGCCTGCTGTCGAGCGATGCGCATCTGAACGCCGCCGCGCGGGTGAACGACGGGGAAAAGGCGCTGCGGCAGTCGATGATGCATGCCGATGGCTCGCGGCAGTGGATCCTGATGGTCTACCCCTATTACGTGCGCGACGACAAGCAGGACGGGGTCACGCTCATCTTTACCGATGTGACCAAAATGACCGACCTACAGGCCGAACTGAACCGCGAGCGCGAGCAGCTTGAACTTGCCGTTCAACTCGCCGGGATCGGCATCTGGGAATACAACCCTAAGGCCGACCGGGTTGTCGTAGACGAATGTCAGGCGGCGCTTCTGGAATTGCCCAAAGCTGGCGGGCACCCGGCGCCGGAATTTTTCGATCAGGTATTGGATGAGGATCGGACCGATTTGCGTGAGGCCCTTAAGAAATGCGCGGAAGAGGCCGAGGAGGTCTCGACCGAATTCCGCGTTCCCGTTCCGGGCCAAGACCGTCCCCGCTGGCTGCGCTGCCTCGCGCGCCCGCTGACCGCCGAAAACCAAAACCGCGTATTGGGCGTTAGCTTCGACATCACGTCTGACCGCCATCTTGCCGAAAACCGCGAATTGATGATCGGTGAAATGAACCACCGCGTGAAAAACCTGTTCGCCGTGATCAACGCGCTCGTCGCTACAATGGCGCGCGATGCCGTGAGCACTGAGCAATTTGTCCGCGATCTTCGCGAAAAGATCGCCGGGCTGGGCCGTGCCCATGCGCTGACCAACCGGCCGGACAAGGTGCAGGGCGTCACGCTGGAAAGCCTCGTCAAAGCAGTTCTGAAACCGTTTTTGCCGCATTTCGACGTTACCATCACAGGCTGTGACCTTGTGCTTGACCAATCCGAAGTCACGCCACTGGCGCTGATCTTTCACGAATGGTCGACCAATGCTGCGAAATACGGCGTTCTGGGCGCAGACCGAGGGGAGCTCCGGATCACCTGCGAAACCACCGAGGATGAGGGCTGGGCGCTCTATTGGCAGGAAATGCGCGAAGATCGGCTCAAGGCAGATGTCGACCCGTCGGGATTTGGCTCAAACATGCTGCGGATCGCCGCGCAGCAAATGAACGCTAAACTGGAAAATCATGCCGCGGACAAGATGTTCGAATGGAGCCTGAAGCGCCCCGGCAAGAAAGGAACCTAACTTATGGTCAAGATCCTATTGGTCGAGGACGAGCTGCTTGTCGGGATGGATATCAAATTGACATTGGAAGAGGAAGGCTTTGAGGTAGACGGGCCATACCCCACCGTCGCCGAAGCGCTGACCGTCGCCAAAACCGCAACGCCCAACCTCGGTTTTCTGGATGTGCGATTGGCGGATGGTGTGATTGACCCGCTGGCCAGCTGGCTTTCGGAAAAGTCCGTTCCCTTGGTATTCCACTCAGGGCATGCACGGGCCCATGATTACGGAGCGCGGTATCCCGGAGCGGGCTTTTGCGAGAAACCATCGACCCCCGCAGAATTGGTATCGGTTGTCACGCAGCAACTTGCCAAAATTCAAACCTGACATAGGACTTTACTGCGTCATAGGCTTTCCACGGGGTCGACAAGAAATAGATTTGGTCCGGCTATAGTTTCGATCTCTCTTGCTGGTAAGTGGTTAGCAATCGCTAGACGGTTTGGCGGTCCGGACTTCTGAGAAACGGCAAGGGAGCGTGTCCGAAACGTGGTTTTGTCTAAGAAGAGCGTCTTAGGCCCTATCATGGTTCAGCCATTCGTCAAAATGCGCCGGAAAAAGTGGTTCGAGTTTGAAGTAACCGCTCGATTGATGCCGCCTGCCTGATTTCCGCGCGAAGACTTAAGACACGTCCATAGCGACGTGACCTGCCCCCCGCGAGATCCCTCACTTTAATGTAGAGTTTGCTCAACCACGAAGGAGCAAACATATGCGAAAGAGCCGTTTTACCGAGGCGCAGATTATTGGGATGATTAAGGAGCAAGAGGCAGGCATGCCGACAGCCGAAGTATGTCGTCGCCACGGCCTGAGCCCCTCCACATTTTATAAGCTGAAAGCCAAATACGGGGGCTTGGATGTTTCCGAAGTTGCCCGGCTGAAGTCCCTCGAAGGTGAGAATGCCAAGCTCAAGCGGCTGCTGGCCGATACGATGCTCGACAATGTCGTGCTGAAAGATCTGCTGGGAAAGAACTGACGACATTGAGCAAGCGGCGGGAGGCAGCGCTTAAAGCGATGCGGGACCATGAAATCTCGCAACGTCGGGCCTGCAGGCTTGTTGGTGTCGACCCAAAGACAGTCCGG
>NZ_JBIFFJ010000037.1:0-23462 GCF_043556915.1 Sulfitobacter sp. 1A15299
GTTTTACCGTGGTCAACGTGGCCGATCGTGCCGATATTGACGTGCGGTTTGGTGCGTTCAAACTTTGCCTTTGCCATAGTGTTGGCTCCTTTTGGTCTTTCTCAATGGTGTATGCGCAGCACACACCCAACGATTTGGGTCGGCGCGCGGTTTCCCACGCGCCGATTTCCTTAAGCGAACTTGGCCTGAATCTCGTCCGAGATGTTCTGCGGCACGGGTTCGTAGTGGTCGAACTGCATGGTGAAGTTCGCACGACCCGACGACATCGACCGCAGGGTGTTGATGTAGCCGAACATGTTGGCCAGCGGCACGAAGGCGTCGATCGCGATGGCGTTGCCGCGCGTATCTTGACCCTGCACCTGGCCCCGACGGGATGTCAGGTCACCGATGATGCCACCGGTGTATTCTTCCGGTGTCACAACTTCGACCTTCATGATCGGTTCCAGAAGCTTCGCACCGGCTTTCTTCATACCTTCGCGCATCGCCATACGGGCGGCGATTTCGAAGGCCAGAACGCTGGAGTCCACGTCGTGGAACTTACCGTCGATCAGGGCCACTTTGAAGTCGATGACCGGGAAGCCCGCCAGCGGACCGGAGTCCAGAACCGACTTGATACCCTTTTCCACGCCCGGGATGTATTCCTTGGGAATGGCACCACCGACGATGCGGCTCTCGAAGGAGTAACCTTCGCCCGGCTCGGTCGGCGTCAGGATCATCTTGACCTCACCAAACTGACCCGAACCACCCGACTGTTTCTTGTGGGTGTAGGTGATTTCGGCCTCTTTCGAGATCGTCTCACGATAGGCCACCTGCGGCGCACCGATGTTCGCCTCGACCTTGAACTCGCGCTTCAGACGGTCGACGAGGATGTCGAGGTGAAGTTCGCCCATGCCCTTCATGATGGTCTGACCGGATTCCAGATCGGTCTCGACGCGGAAAGAGGGGTCTTCGGCGGCCAGACGGGCCAGACCTGCAGACATCTTTTCCTGGTCGGCCTTGGTTTTCGGCTCGACCGCGATCTCGATCACCGGATCGGGGAAGGTCATGGTTTCGAGGACGACCGGATCGTTCTGCGCGCAGAGCGTGTCACCGGTGGTGGTGTCCTTGAGACCCGCCAGCGCGATGATGTCGCCCGCGAAGGCCTCTTCGATTTCCTCGCGGTTGTTGGAGTGCATCATCATCATACGACCGACGCGCTCTTTCTTACCCTTGGTCGAGTTCAGAAGCGTGTCGCCCTTGCGCAGAACGCCCGAGTAGATGCGGGTGAAGGTCAGCGAGCCGACGAAGGGGTCGTTCATGATTTTGAACGCCAGACCCGAGAAGGCCATGTCGTCATCCGCGCGGCGCGGGATGTTGCGGGTCTCGGTCTCGTCGCCCGGCTTGAAGCCCATGTAGTCGACAACGTCCAGCGGGCTGGGCAGATAGTCGATCACGGCGTTCAAGAGCGGCTGAACACCTTTGTTCTTGAAGGCGGAACCACAAAGAACGGGGATGAACTTGATCGCCAGCGTGCCCTTGCGGATCAGCTTGCGCAGGGTCTCGACGTCGGGCTCTGCGCCGTCCATCAGGTAGTTTTCCATCGCCTCATCGTCCATCTCGACCGCGGTCTCGATGAGCTTGGCACGCCATTCGTCGGCGGTCTCTTTCAGGCTGTCACGGATCTCGCGCTGTTCCCAAGCGGCACCAAGGTCTTCACCGGCCCAGACCCATTCCTTCATGGTCACGAGGTCGACGATGCCTTCCAGCTCGTTCTCGGCACCGATCGGGATCTGGATCGGCGCAGGCGTGGCGCCTGTACGGTCCTTGATCATGTGCACGCAGTTGAAGAAGTCCGCGCCGATCTTGTCCATCTTGTTGACGAAGACGATGCGCGGCACCTTGTAGCGGTCAGCCTGACGCCACACGGTTTCGGTCTGCGGCTCAACACCGGCGTTGGCGTCGAGAACGGCAACCGCGCCGTCGAGAACGGCCAGCGAACGCTCAACTTCGATGGTGAAGTCGACGTGGCCGGGGGTGTCGATGATGTTCATCCGGTACTTGGTGTCGGATGTCGCATCGGCTGTGGGCTCTTCCTGACGCTGCCAGAAAGTGGTGGTCGCGGCGGAGGTGATGGTGATGCCGCGCTCTTGTTCCTGCTCCATCCAGTCCATGGTTGCGGCGCCGTCATGCACCTCACCGATGTTGTGGCTTTTGCCGGTGTAGAACAGGATGCGTTCGGAACAAGTGGTTTTACCGGCATCGATGTGAGCCATGATGCCGAAGTTGCGGTAGCGTTGGAGCGGATAGTCGCGTGCCATGGGGCTGCTTCCTCGAAAATATCAGTACGAACGGATCGCGCCCGAAACCGGGCGCGACGTTGAGATTACCAGCGGTAGTGGCTGAACGCTTTGTTCGCGTCGGCCATCTTGTGCGTATCTTCGCGCTTTTTAACAGCGGTACCACGGGACTGCACAGCGTCCAGCAGTTCGCCGGCAAGGCGTTCTTCCATGGTGTTTTCGTTCCGCGCACGGGCGGCTTTGATCAACCAGCGGATCGCCAGCGCCTGACGACGCTCGGGGCGCACTTCGACCGGCACCTGATAGGTGGCACCACCCACACGGCGCGAGCGGACTTCGACGGAGGGCTGGATGTTTTCCAGCGCTTCGTGGAACACTTCGATCGGCGCGCGCTTGATCTTGTCTTCGACGCGGGTCATCGCGTTGTAGACGATACGCTCGGCTACGGATTTCTTGCCGTCGATCATCAGGTTGTTCATGAATTTGGTGAGAACCAGATCGCCGTATTTGGCGTCTGGCAGGACTTCGCGTTTTTCAGCGGCGTGGCGGCGTGACATGTCAGTGTCTTCCTCTTGGCGGGTGATGGGGCATGGCCCCACCGAACATCGGGTGGATCGGCGGGGGCGGCCCCCACCGGTGCGAGATTACTTCGGACGCTTCGCGCCGTACTTCGAACGACGCTGCTTACGGTCTTTCACGCCCTGCGTATCGAGAACACCGCGCAGGATGTGGTAACGCACACCCGGAAGGTCTTTTACACGACCGCCGCGGATCAGAACCACGGAGTGCTCCTGAAGGTTGTGGCTCTCACCCGGGATGTAGGAGATGACTTCGAACCCGTTGGTCAGGCGCACTTTGGCAACCTTACGCATCGCCGAGTTTGGCTTTTTCGGTGTGGTGGTGTACACGCGTGTGCAGACGCCGCGCTTTTGCGGGCACTCCTGCAGGTGCATGGATTTCGAACGTTTGACTTTCGGCTGCCGCGGCTTGCGGATCAGCTGTTGGATCGTTGGCATTCCGGTTATATCCCCGTATCGCTCAGATTGTGTACACGGGGGATCCCCCATGCGGCTAATTTCGGTTACTTCATGCGTCCACAAAGCAAAATGACCGCAACGTTCCCGTACCGAGGAAAACGACGCGGTGGGTTAACAGAGGATCGGGCCAGTAGTAGGCCGGATCGTGACCACTTCAGTTATGAATTCGGACTGGCAGAGCGGCCTCCACCTCCGAGATAGCGGGCGTATAGAGCGTTGCGCGGGGGCTGTCAACAGGTGGGCCCAGAAGGGGGCGCAGAGGTTTGCCGGGCGATGGCGTAGCGCCTGCGGCTTGGTTCCGGGCCCGGGTCGCACATTCCACACTTGCCACGCCCCTGCCTCGCTCGCCATAGTCCGGAGAACGACAGAAGGAAATCCCCATGCAAGCGATCGGCCTCTGCCGCTTTTCCTATCCGGCCTTGGGCGGTTTTCAGGTCGGACATGAGACCCCCGAGGAACGCATTGCCTACCTCTATGACGAAGCGCGTTTGGAAGAGCGCTTTCGCCTGCTCGAAACCGTCGCCCTGCCCTGTTTGAAGGCGCAGACAGACCCCGATTTCTCCATGGTGTTCGTGATTGGAGATCAGTTTCCCACCCAACACGCCCGACGCCTCGAATCGCTTTTGGCCGGCCTCCCCCAAGCGGTGATCCATCGTGAGCCGCCCCGGAACCACCGCGAGGTGATGAAGGAGGTTTTGAACGCCGCGCGGATCAACCCGGCCGAGCCCTGCCTGCAATTTCGCTATGACGACGATGACGCGGTGTCGGTCGACTTCATCGCCCGGCTGCGCCAAACGGTCGCGCAAAGCGCGGGGCTGCTGAAAGGCCAACGCTCCGTCGCCTTTGACTGGCCCAAGGGCTATATCGCGGAATTCGGCCCGCAGGGCATTCGCGCCGCCGAAGTGTACCGCCCGCTCAACGTCGCCGCGCTGGCGATGTATGTGAAGGGGGGCAGCCCGGTCACCATCATGAACTTCGCCCATGAGAAACTGCCGCGCTTCATGCCCTGCGTCAGCCTGCCCGATGCGGCGATGTTCGTGCGCAGCCACAACGGCTCGAACGATTCGCGGCAGGGGCTTGCGCGGCATGTGGAGGTGGCCCCGCTGGATGCCGAAGGCGAAGCGCTGTTTCAGGAGCGTTTCGCCATCGACCAAGCTCAGGTGCGGCGCGTCTTTTCGGCCTGAACTCTCAACTTTCGTTCGCGGTAGAGGGTGAAGACCCCCGTGGCCACCACGATCCCCGCGCCGATCAGGGTCAAGACCCCCGGCCAGTCGCCAAAGACGACCCAGCCCAGCAAGAGCGCCCAAAGCAGGCCGGTGTAGCGAAACGGCGCGATAAAGCCGATATCGCCTACCCGCATCACTTGGATCGAAAAGAAATAGCCGCCCAGCACAAAGACGCCTGAGCCGCCGATCAGCGCCGCGACCGAGGGCGTCACCGGGGCCCAAGGCGCGCTCAGCGACGCCAAGCCCGCCGCCGTCATCACCGACAGGGCGGTCACCAAGGTCACGGTCATCGAGGGCACCGCCGGTGACAGGGCGCGGGTCGACAGGTCACGGACCGTCACGCAAAGCACGGCGATCAGCACGTAGATCGACCAGATGTTGAACCCTTCCGCCCCCGGCTTGACGATCAACAACACGCCGCAGAAACCGATGCCGATGGCCACCAACCGTCGCCAGCCCACGGCCTGCCGGAACACCAGCGCCGCCGCCAGTGTCACCGAAAGCGGCACGGCCTGAAGGATGGCGGTGACATTCGCCAAGGGCATGTTGAACAACGCGGTGAGAAAGAAATAAGCCGCCGCGATCTCGGCCACCGAACGCAGGCCGATGACCTTCCAGTCCCGCGCTTGAAGCCGGAAATCGATCCGTCCAAGCTGCCGACTGAGGGCCAAGATCAGCACCGAGGTTGTCACCCCCCGCAGAAACAACAGCTGAAACAGGGGCAGCGCCCCGTCGGTCATTTTGAGCAGCGTGTCGTTAAACGTGAAACAGGCCATCGAGGCGATCATCAGCAGCGCGCCGATGGTATTGGGGGACATGAAAGCGCTCCGGGAAAAATGGTGCGGCTTATACCGGTGCCGCCCCCGAATGACTGGCAGCGGCTACGGGGGCTGTCAAGAACGGCGGCCCGCGCCGCAGACCAGCGCGCTCTACTGGTTCGAGGCTTGTGCCACCGGCTGCTGCCGGTTGGCCAGCAGAGTGCGGACCGTGCTGCGCAGCAATCCCGGATCGACCGGCTTTTGCATCACCGTCGCCGCCAGATCGCGGAAGGCGTCATAGACTTCAAGATCGCGGGTGCGCCCGCTGAGAAAGATGATCGGCGTCCCGGCAATGGCCGGATTCTCGCCAAACCGATGGGCCAGTTCCAAGCCGCCCATATCCGGCATGGAAATATCGCTGATGATCAGGTCAGGCTTGAGATCATCGACCACCGCCAGCGCGTCGCGGGCGTTCAGGCAGGAGACGAAGCTCAGCGACCTGTCGTCGGAAAAGATCATCTTGACCAGTTCCAGAACGATCGGGTCGTCGTCGATATGTAGAATGCGGAACGTCATCAAAGCACCTTACGACGGTTAAGCTTTTGCAAACCTATTCCGACTATGTGGCGGATGTAAGGCTTTGTTGTCAGAAACCAGTCCCCCGGGGCGGTGTGTGGCCGCGGCATTCGCCCACCCCATTAAAAAGCCCCCGCAGCGTCACTGCGGGGGCTTTCGTTTTTCACGGATGCGCTGCGATCAATCGCGGCTCTCGTCGTCACCGACCGGCGTATTGAACACATCGCCACCGACGATGTCGTCATCTACAGAGGCTTCCGGCGCGGCCAGACGGGCGGCGGCTTCGGCCTCTTCGCGGCGCGCTTCGATCACGACATTGTCGCGGTCTGTCGCCACTTTGCGCATCGCCTGCGTCGCGCCACCGGTCCCGGCGGGGATCAGACGGCCCACGATGACGTTCTCTTTCAGACCGACCAGCTTGTCCCGCTTGCCCTGAACCGAAGCTTCGGTCAGCACGCGCGTGGTTTCCTGGAACGAGGCCGCCGAGATGAAGCTGCGGGTTTGCAGCGACGCCTTGGTGATGCCCAGCAGGATCGGTTCGCCCTTGGCAGGACGGCCACCCTTCTTCAACGCCTTCTCGTTGGCGGTGTCGAATTCCTGCTTGTCGACGTGTTCACCCTTCAACAGCGTGGTGTCGCCGCTTTCTTGGATTTCCCACTTCTGCAGCATCTGACGAACGATGACTTCGATGTGTTTGTCGTTAATCTTCACACCTTGCAGGCGGTAAACGTCTTGCACCTCGTCAATCATATACTCGGCCAGAGCCTCGACGCCCATGATCGCGAGGATGTCGTGCGGCGCGGGGTTGCCGTCCATGATGTAGTCGCCCTTCTGCACGAAGTCGCCTTCGGCCACGGGGATGTGTTTCCCCTTGGGCACCATGTACTCAACCTTCACGTCCGGATCATCCGCGCTTTCGATCGCGATGCGACGCTTGTTCTTGTAGTCCTTGCCGAAGCGGACGTAGCCGTTGATTTCCGCGATGATGGCGTGATCCTTGGGGCGACGTGCCTCAAAGAGTTCGGCCACACGCGGCAGACCACCGGTAATGTCCTTGGTCTTGGCACCTTCGCGCGGGATACGCGCAATGATGTCACCGGCCTGCACCTGCGTGTGGTCTTCGACAGAGAGAACCGCATCGACCGACATCGGATAGGTCACCGGGTTGCCCGCATCGTTGCGGACCGGTTCGCCATCTTCACCCACCAAGATGATCTCGGGCTTGAGCTCGTTGCCCTTGGGGGCCGCGCGCCAGTCGATCACGATCTTCTGGGTCATGCCGGTGGCTTCGTCGGTGTCTTCCTTGACCGCGATGCCCGAGACCAGGTCGACGTATTTGGTCGTACCGGGCTTCTCGGCGATGATCGGCAGGGTGTAGGGATCCCATTCGAACAGCTTGTCACCGCGCGCCACGTCGTCGCCTTCTTTGACGTGCAGCTTGGTGCCATAGCCGATCTTGTGGCTGGCCCGCTCCTCGCCATTCTCATCGACGATCAACAGCTTCATGTTCCGGCCCATGACGAGCACTTCACCGGCGCTGTTCTCAAGCGTCTGCGCGTTCTCGAAAGCGACCTTGCCGGACTGGCTGGCCTCGAGGAAGGACTGCTGACCACCCTGCGCAACACCGCCGATGTGGAAGGTCCGCATCGTCAGCTGTGTACCGGGTTCACCAATCGACTGGGCCGCGATGATGCCGACAGCCTCACCTTGGTTGACCAGCGTGCCGCGTGCGAGGTCACGGCCATAGCACATGGCGCAGACACCCTCTTCGGCATCACAGGTCAGCGGGCTGCGGATCCGTGCGGACTGCACGCCCGCCTCGTCGATGGCATCCGACATGCGCTCGTCGATCAGCGTGCCTGCGGGCACCAGAACATCCTCGGTGCCGGGCACCAGAATGTCATCCGCCGCAACACGGCCCAGCAGACGCTCGGCCAGCGAAGAGACAACTTCACCGTCGTTGACAGCCGCTTCGGCGGTGATCGCGGTTTCGGTGCCGCAGTCATGCTCACGCACGATGCAGTCCTGCGCCACGTCCACCAGACGGCGTGTCAGGTAACCGGAGTTCGCCGTTTTCAGAGCGGTATCCGACAGACCTTTCCGCGCACCGTGGGTCGAGTTGAAGTACTCGAGAACGGTCAGACCTTCTTTAAAGTTCGAGATGATCGGCGTCTCGATGATGTCGCCGTTCGGCTTCGCCATCAGGCCGCGCATCCCGCCCAGCTGTTTCATCTGCGTGACCGAGCCCCGGGCTCCGGAGTGGGCCATCATGTAAACCGAGTTCGGCTCTTTCTCGGAACCGTCCTCGTGATGGGTCACGGCAGAGATGGAGCCCATCATCGCCTCGGTCACCTTGTCGTTACACTTCGACCATGCATCGACGACTTTGTTGTACTTTTCGCCCTGAGTGATCAGGCCGTCCATATACTGCTGTTCAAAGTCCTTAACCTGCTCGCGGGTCTCTTCGACCAGCGGCCATTTGGTGTCGGGGATCAACATGTCGTCTTTGCCGAAGGAGATGCCCGCTTTGAAAGCTTCGCGGAAACCCATGGTCATGATCTGGTCACAGAAGATGACCGATTCTTTCTGACCGCAGTAACGGTAGACAGTGTCGATGACCTGCTGCACTTCTTTCTTGCGCAGCAGACGGTTGACCAGATCGAACGGCGCTTTGGCGTTCAGCGGCAGAAGCGCACCAAGACGGATACGACCGGGGGTCGTGTCAAAGCGCATCATCACTTCGTTGCCTTCGGCGTCGATCTGCTTGATCCGTGCCTTGATCTTCGAGTGCAGGTGAACCGCACCGGCGTCGAGGGCATGCTGCACCTCGTCGACGGAGCCGAAGACCATGCCTTCGCCAACCATGCCTTCACGCTCAAGGGTCGTGTAGTAGAGACCCAAGATCATATCCTGCGACGGCACGATGATCGGCGCGCCGTTGGCGGGCGACAGGACGTTGTTCGTGGACATCATCAGAACACGCGCTTCCAACTGGGCTTCCAGCGAGAGCGGGACGTGAACGGCCATCTGGTCACCGTCGAAGTCGGCGTTGAAGGCCGAGCAAACCAGCGGGTGCAGCTGGATCGCCTTGCCTTCGATCAGCACGGGCTCGAAGGCCTGAATGCCCAGACGGTGAAGCGTCGGCGCGCGGTTGAGCATGACAGGGTGTTCACGGATCACCTCATCAAGAATGTCCCAAACCTCGGGGCGCTCCTTCTCGACCAGCTTCTTGGCCTGCTTCACGGTAGAGGACAGCCCTTTGGCC
The DNA here is from genome assembly GCF_043556915.1 of Sulfitobacter sp. 1A15299. NCBI lineage: Bacteria > Pseudomonadati > Pseudomonadota > Alphaproteobacteria > Rhodobacterales > Roseobacteraceae > Sulfitobacter > Sulfitobacter sp. 1A15299. Next base: position 9,139 of record NZ_JBIFFJ010000037.1, read on the forward strand.
TCCAGACGCGAGTAGATGAACGGCTTGAACAGTTCGAGCGCCATCTTCTTGGGCAGACCACATTGGTGCAGCTTCAGTTCCGGGCCGGTCACGATAACCGAACGGCCCGAGAAGTCGACACGCTTACCCAAAAGGTTCTGACGGAAGCGGCCCTGCTTGCCTTTCAGCATGTCCGACAGCGACTTCAGCGGGCGCTTGTTGGCACCGGTGATGACGCGGCCACGGCGGCCGTTGTCGAAGAGCGCGTCGACGGACTCCTGCAGCATCCGCTTTTCGTTGCGCACGATGATGTCCGGTGCGCGCAGCTCGATCAGGCGCTTGAGGCGGTTGTTCCGGTTGATCACGCGGCGATAGAGGTCGTTGAGGTCCGAGGTCGCAAACCGGCCACCATCGAGCGGCACCAGCGGGCGCAGTTCTGGCGGGATGACCGGGATCACGGTCATGACCATCCACTCCGGACGGTTGCCGGATTCGAGGAAGCTCTCGACCACTTTCAGACGCTTGATGATCTTTTTGGGCTTCAGCTCGCCTGTCGCCTCTTTCAGATCGGCGCGCAGGTTTTCGGCTTCAGCTTCAAGATCGATGGCGGCCAGCATCTCGCGGATCGCCTCGGCGCCGATATTGGCGGTGAAGGCGTCCATGCCATAGGCGTCTTGCGCGTCCATGTATTCTTCTTCGGTCATCATCTGACCGTATTGAAGATCGGTGAGGCCCGGCTCGATCACCACGTAGTTTTCGAAGTAGAGCACGCGCTCCAGATCACGCAAGGTCATGTCCAGCATCAGGCCGATGCGCGAGGGCAGCGACTTGAGGAACCAGATATGCGCCACCGGCGAGGCCAGTTCGATGTGGCCCATGCGCTCACGGCGGACCTTTTGCAGCGTGACTTCCACACCGCATTTTTCGCAGACGACGCCGCGATACTTCATGCGCTTATATTTGCCGCAGAGGCATTCGTAATCCTTGATCGGGCCGAAGATACGCGCGCAGAACAGGCCGTCACGCTCGGGCTTGAAGGTGCGGTAGTTGATGGTTTCCGGCTTCTTGATCTCACCGAAGGACCAGCTCAGAATCCGCTCGGGCGAGGCCAGAGAGACCTTGATTTCGTCAAACGCTTTTTGCGGCGTCAGCGGGTTGAACGGGTTGTTTGTCAGTTCCTGGTTCATTTTCAAATCCTTGAAAGGGGTGCGTTGGGAGCGAGGGGTGCCGTTTTCTTTGAAAGAAAACGGCCCGGAATTTTTAAAAAATTCCGTCTATGCCTCACTCATCCTCCTCCGCATCCAGGAGTTCCATATTCAGGCCGAGGCCGCGCACTTCCTTGACGAGAACGTTAAAGCTCTCAGGAATGCCCGCTTCGAAGTTGTCCTCGCCCTTGACGATGCTTTCATAGACCTTGGTCCGGCCCGCGACGTCATCCGACTTGACGGTCAGCATTTCCTGCAGGGTGTAGGCGGCACCATAGGCTTCCAGAGCCCAGACCTCCATCTCCCCGAAGCGCTGGCCACCGAACTGTGCCTTACCACCCAGCGGCTGCTGTGTGACGAGGCTGTACGGCCCGGTCGAACGCGCGTGGATCTTGTCGTCCACCAAGTGGTGCAGCTTCAACAGGTACTTGACGCCGACGGTCACCGGGCGGGCGAACTGCTCGCCGGTGCGGCCATCGAAAAGCACCGACTGACCGGAGGTGTCGAACCCGGCCCGCTTGAGGCTGTCGTTCACGTCTGCTTCCTTGGCGCCGTCGAAGACCGGTGTGGCGATCGGCACGCCGCGGCGGACGTTCTCGGCCGCTTCCAGCAGCGTGTCCTCGTCCATGCCGGTAATGCCTTCTTCGTAGACATCCTCGCCATAGGCCAGCTGCATCGCCTCGCGCACCGGCGTCAGGTCGCCCGAGCGGCGGTATTCCTGGAGCGCCTCGTCGACGTTCAGGCCCAGACCGCGTGCGGCCCACCCCATATGCGTCTCAAGGATCTGACCGACGTTCATCCGCGATGGCACGCCGAGCGGGTTGAGGCAGAAGTCGACTGGGGTACCGTCGGCAAGGAACGGCATGTCCTCCATCGGCACCACTTTCGAGATCACACCCTTGTTCCCGTGACGGCCGGCCATCTTGTCGCCCGGCTGCAGCTTGCGCTTCACCGCGACGAAGACTTTAACCATCTTCATCACACCCGGCGGCAGGTCGTCGCCACGGCGGACCTTCTCGACCTTGTCCTCGAAACGTGCATCCAAGGTCCGTTTCTGGATCTCGTACTGCTCGTTCAGGGCCTCGACGATCTTGGCGTCATCCTCGTCCTCGAGGGCCAGCTGCCACCATTGACCGCGGGTCAGGGTTTCCAGCAGTTCCTCGGTGATCTGGCTGTTTGCCTTGACACCTTTCGGACCTTTGACGGCGACCTTGCCGAGGATCATGTCCTTGAGGCGCGCGTAGATGTTGCGGTCGAGGATCGCGAGCTCGTCGTCCCGGTCACGGGCCAGACGTTCGACTTCCTCACGCTCGATCTGCAGCGCACGCTCGTCTTTCTCGACACCGTGACGGTTGAAGACGCGGACCTCGACGACGGTGCCAAAGTCGCCCGGCTTCACCCGCAGCGAGGTGTCGCGCACGTCCGAGGCCTTCTCACCGAAGATGGCGCGCAGAAGCTTCTCTTCCGGCGTCATCGGGCTTTCGCCCTTGGGCGTGATCTTACCGACAAGAATGTCGCCCGGCTCCACGTCCGCACCGATGTAGACGATGCCCGCCTCGTCGAGGTTGCGCAGGGCTTCCTCGCCGACGTTCGGAATGTCGCGGGTGATCTCTTCCGGCCCGAGCTTGGTGTCACGCGCGGCGACTTCGAATTCCTCGATGTGGATCGAGGTGAAGACGTCGTCGCGGGAAATCCGCTCGGAGATCAGGATCGAGTCCTCGTAGTTGTAGCCGTTCCACGGCATGAAGGCGACGACGACGTTCTTGCCGAGCGCCAGTTCCCCCATGTCGGTCGACGGACCGTCCGCGATGACTTGGCCCTTGGTGACCTTCTCGCCCACTTTCACCAGCGGACGCTGGTTGATGCAGGTGTTCTGGTTCGACCGCTGGAACTTGCGCATACGGTAGATGTCCACGCCCGCGTCGCCCAGTTCGAGGTCTTCGGTGGCCCGGATCACGATACGCGACGCATCGACCTGGTCGATGATGCCAGCGCGACGTGCGGTGTAGGCCGCCCCGGAATCGCGTGCCACAACTTCTTCGATGCCGGTGCCGACAAGCGGTGCCTCGGCTTGCAGAAGCGGTACGGCCTGACGCTGCATGTTCGACCCCATCAGAGCGCGGTTGGCGTCGTCGTTCTCAAGGAAGGGGATCAGCGAGGCGGCGACCGAGACCAACTGCTTCGGGGAGACGTCGATCAGGTCCACGTTCTCGGTCGGCGCCAGCGTGTAGTCGCCGGACTGACGGGTCGAGACCATCTCGTTCACGAACTTCATGTTCTCGTCGAGGTTGGCGTTCGCCTGCGCCACGGTGTGACGCATTTCCTCGGTCGCGGACATGTAGTGCACCTCGTCGGTGACCTTGCTGTCCTTCACAACGCGGTAGGGCGTTTCGATGAAGCCATATTTGTTCACGCGGGCAAAGGTGGCCAGCGAGTTGATCAGACCGATGTTCGGACCTTCCGGCGTTTCAATCGGGCACATCCGGCCATAGTGGGTCGGGTGCACGTCGCGGACTTCGAAGCCCGCACGCTCGCGGGTCAGACCGCCCGGCCCAAGCGCCGAGAGACGACGCTTGTGCGTCACCTCCGACAGCGGGTTGGTTTGGTCCATGAACTGCGACAGCTGGCTGGAGCCGAAGAACTCGCGCACCGCAGCCGCGGCGGGCTTGGCGTTGATCAGGTCCTGCGGCATCACGGTGTCGATCTCAACCGAGGACATACGCTCCTTGATCGCGCGCTCCATGCGCAGCAGACCGACGCGGTACTGGTTTTCCATCAGCTCGCCGACCGAGCGCACCCGGCGGTTACCGAGGTGGTCAATGTCGTCGATGTCGCCGCGGCCGTCGCGCAGGTCCACCAGCGCCTTGATACAGGCGACGATGTCGTCACGGTCCAGCGTGCGCTGCGTGTCGGGCTTGTTGAGCGCCAGACGCATGTTCATTTTCACGCGGCCCACGGCCGAAAGGTCGTAGCGCTCGGAATCGAAGAACAGCGTGTCGAAGAGCGCCGAGGCGGCCTCGACGGTGGGCGGCTCGCCCGGGCGCATGACGCGGTAGATGTCCATGAGCGCGGTGTCGCGGTTCATGTTCTTGTCCTGCGCCATGGTGTTGCGCATGTAGGGGCCGACGTTGACGTTGTCGATGTCGAGCAGCGGAATCTCGGTAATGCCCGCGTCGATCAGCTCCTTCGCGGTGCCGCCGATCAGCGTGCCGTCCTTGTCGTATTCCAGCGTCAGCTCGTCACCGGCCTCGACGTAGATCGCGCCGGTTTCCTCGTTGATGATGTCACGCGCGACGAACTTGCCGACAATGTGGTCGAAGGGCAGCAGCAGTTCCTTGACCTTGCCTTCGTCCAAGAGCTTCTTGACTGCGCGGGGAGTGACCTTCTTGCCGGCCTCGAAGAGGATCTCGCCGGTGTTGGCGTCGATCAGATCATAGGTCGGACGGGTGCCGCGCACACGGTCGGGGAAGAAGGGCGCAACCCAACCCTTGGACTTCTCCAGCTTGTAGGTGACGGTGTTGTAATAGGCATTCATGATGCCTTCCTGGTCGAGGCCCAAGGCATAGAGCAGGGTCGTCACCGGCAGCTTGCGGCGGCGGTCGATGCGGGCATAGACGATGTCCTTGGCGTCAAACTCGAAGTCCAGCCAGGAGCCGCGGTAGGGAATGATGCGGCAGGCGAACAGAAGCTTGCCCGAGGAGTGGGTCTTGCCCTTGTCGTGGTCAAAGAACACGCCGGGGCTACGGTGCATTTGGGAGACGATCACACGCTCGGTGCCGTTGACGACGAAGGTGCCGTTCGGGGTCATCAGGGGCATGTCGCCCATGAAGACGTCCTGCTCTTTGATGTCCTTGACGGATTTGGCGCCGGTGTCCTCGTCCACATCGAACACGATGAGGCGCAGGGTCACTTTCAGCGGCGCGCTGTAGGTCATGTCGCGCTGCTGGCATTCCTCGACGTCGTACTTGGGCTTTTCCAGCTCGTATTTGACGTATTCGAGAACCGAAGTCTCGTTGAAGTCCTTGATCGGGAAGACCGATTGGAAAACGCCCGTGATCCCCTCACCGTCGGTGGGGGTCTCGGCGTCGCCGGAATTCAGGAACAAATCATAGGAGGATTTCTGAACCTCGATGAGGTTCGGCATCTCCAGCACTTCGCGGATCTTGCCGTAATATTTACGCAGACGTTTCTGGCCAAGGAAGGATTGTGCCATGTGTCGTGTCACCTTTCGTGTCTCTCGCCGAGCGCATCAACCACCGGGGCCGTGGTGCGCGCCCATAAGAGCGGAAAATCCGGGTCAATTCTTGGAATGCGTCCCACTGCACCCCTTCCGACCTTGGACCTCTCCAGAGAAATGCTCCGCTCTGGGGAACATTCGTCAAAACAGGTCAGGCTGGACAGGAAAATTCCCGTCCAGCCCTTGTTCATGCGTGGTGCGTGAGAACACGCACCTCTGGCTTAGGCCAGCTCGACTTCGGCGCCAGCTGCTTCCAGCTTGCCTTTGATGTCTTCGGCTTCGGCTTTGTCGACGCCTTCTTTGATCTTGCCACCGGACTCGACCAGGTCTTTGGCTTCTTTCAGGCCCAGGCCTGTGATGCCGCGGACTTCCTTGATCACGTTGATCTTGGATGCGCCGGCGTTCTTCAGAACGACGTCGAATTCAGTCTTTTCTTCTTCGGCAGCGCCACCTTCAGCAGGGCCGGCCATCATCACTGCGCCGCCAGCGGCGGGCTCGATGCCGTACTCGTCTTTCAGGATGGTTTTCAGTTCTTGTGCTTCAAGCAGGGTCAGACCAACGATGTCTTCTGCCAGTTTTTTCAGATCAGCCATGTTTAGCTCTTTCCGTTACGATATGTGTGTTCCAACGCGCGTGTTCAACCCGTGCGCCAGTTTGACGATTTGCCTTACGCAGCCGCCTTGTCCTCGATGGTGGACAAGATGGATGCGATGTTGCTTGCAGGTGCGCCAATGGCCCCGGCGATGTTCGAAGCAGGTGCGCCAAGCATGCCTGCGATGGAGGAGATAAGCTCCTCGCGCGAAGGCATTTTCGACACGGCTTCGACACCGGCGGCGTCCAACGCGTTCTCACCCATTGCACCACCGAGGATCACCAGCTTGGGGTTTTCCTTGGCGAAGTCCTGAGCAACCTTGGCCGCGGCCACAGGATCCTCAGAATAGGTCAGAACGGTCATACCCGTCAGAAGGTCAGCAATGCTTGCGCATGGCTTGCCCTCAAGGGCGATCTTGGCGAGCCTGTTTTTGGCAACACGCACGGCCCCACCGGCTGCGCGTGCGCGCGCCCGAAGGTCCTGCATTTCGGCAACTGTCAAACCGACGTAGTGGCTAACCACAACGACGCCAGAGCTTTCAAAGATTTGGCCGAGTTCGTCGACCAACTGTTCTTTTTGTGCTCTATCCACAGTTTCACTCCAAATTTGGGGGTTGCCCCCCGGCTCAGTTCAGGATGCGGTCTTCTGCATCCCATTCGGGTCCAATGTCAGGGTCCCGGCCAAAACCGCCCGAAGGCAGGAATTTCCGGTTTCCCATCTCAGGAAGGAATTATTCAGGCCGTGGCCCAAACCCTCCGTCTCGGACAGACGCGAGAACCGATCTTCTGGTCCTTGCGTATCTGGCGACCTAAGCCGCCAAATCTCGGGTCGTAAGGTGGGAGGCTGGCCCCCACCCGACGGGATCACTCGGCAGTCGCGTTCTCGACAGCGACCGACACGCCCGGGCCCATTGTGGAGCTCAGGTTGATCTTTTTCATGTAGGTGCCTTTGGCACCGGCAGGCTTGGCTTTGGACACGGCGCCGACGAAGGCACGGATGTTCTCAACCAGCTTGGCTTCGTCGAAGGACAGTTTGCCAACGCCTGCGTGGACGACACCGCCCTTTTCGGCTTTGAACTGCACTTCGCCACCCTTGGCCGCTTTCACGGCGTCGGCGACGTCCATGGTCACGGTGCCGACCTTGGGGTTCGGCATCAGGTTGCGGGGGCCCAGAACCTTACCCAGACGGCCAACGATCGGCATCATGTCGGGTGTCGCGATGCAACGATCGAAGTCGATCTTGCCGGACTGCACGGTTTCCATCAGGTCTTCTGCGCCAACGATATCTGCGCCCGCCTTTTCGGCTTCTTCAGCTTTCGCGCCACGGGCGAAGACAGCAACGCGCATGGTTTTGCCGGTGCCGTTGGGCAGGCCGACAACACCGCGGACCATCTGGTCAGCGTGGCGCGGGTCAACACCGAGGTTCATCGCGATCTCGATGGTTTCATCGAACTTCGCGGTGGCGTTCGATTTGATGAGGCTTACCGCTTCTTCAACGGTGATCTCTTCTTTGCCAGCAAAAGCTTCACGGGCGGCGCGGGTGCGTTTTCCAATTTTAGCCATCTTACTTCACCTCGATGCCCATGGACTTCGCGGAGCCCAGGATGATTTTCATCGCCGCTTCCACGTCGTTCGCGGACAGGTCGGCGGCTTTTGCTTCTGCGATCTCACGCAGCTGCTTGGTGGTCACGGTGCCGACAGTCTCACGGCTCGGCGTTTTTGCACCGGAGTTCACCTTGGCAGCTTTCTTCAGGTAGTAGGACGCCGGGGGCGTCTTGATGTCCATAGTGAAGGACTTGTCCTGATAGTAGCTGATCACGGTGGGGCACGGTGCGCCCGGCTCCATGTCTGCGGTCTTGGCGTTGAACGCCTTGCAAAATTCCATGATGTTGATGCCGCGCTGACCGAGGGCGGGACCCACGGGCGGGGACGGGTTTGCTTGACCCGCTTTAACTTGCAACTTCATCGTACCGACGAGTTTCTTGGCCATTGGCCTTCTCCTTTCAACACCCTTGGGGCGCGCCCCGCGGGTTCTTCGTTGCGTGGTCCGGGCCGAGGCGCCGCGGCGTCCTTCCCTCCCACAATGACCGGCGCCCTCAGGTGCCGGGATGGCGGGGGCGCCCCCCGCCGCACACTCAGACCTGCTTGTTGACCTGAGTGAATTCCAATTCGACCGGTGTCTCCCGGCCAAAGATCGAGACCGAAACCTTGAGACGCTGGTTCTCGTCGTCGACCTCTTCGATCATGCCGTCGAAATCCTCGAACGGGCCATCGGCGACTTTTACTTTCTCACCAACCTCGAAGTGGATCAGCGTGCGCGGCGCTTCTTCGCCTTCCTGCACGCGACCCAGGATCGCCTGAACCTCGGCATCGCGCATCGGCATCGGGCGCCCCTGCGGGCCAAGGAAGCCAGTGACGCGGTTGATCGAGTTGATCAGGTGGTAGCCCGCGTCGGACATTTCCATATGCACCAGCACATAGCCGGGCATGAAGCGACGCTCGGTCGTCACCTTCTTACCGCGCCGGACCTCGATCACCTCTTCGGTGGGCACCAGCACCTCGTCGATCTGGTCTTCAAGTTCCTGCTCGGCCACGGACGCGCGGATCTGCTCGGCGATCTTCTTTTCGAAGTTCGACAGGACACTGACCGAATACCACCGTTTTGCCATCTGAACTCTGGTCCCTGTCTTGCCATGCGGGCTGCCCCGGCATGAAATTCGTCAATCAACACGGGGGTCAAGCCCCGCAACATCTGAACAAAAAATCGGCGCGCAACTCGAATCGCCGCACGCCCTTTTCAGGTCAGGTCTGCGCAATAGCCCGCGCAGACGCAGGTTTCAAGGGTGTAAAGATAAAATCACCCATGCGGGCGGTGCTTAGCCGAACATCCCGAGAATCTGCTGCAAGCCGCCGCGGATCAGGATGTCGACAATCGCAAAGAAAACAGCTGTCAGCGCGGCAAGGATAAAGACCATCACCGTGGTCAGCATCACTTCGCGCTTTGTCGGCCAAACAACCTTTGCGACTTCGGTGCGAACCTGCTGGATGAACTGAAGCGGATTGGTGGTGGCCATGACATCTTTCCCTGTTGCCCGATTGGGCGGATGTAACGGGTCCGCCCCCTAGTTTCAAGACGTCTTCGCGCGCGCGTCAGGCTTCCGGGTCACGCAGACGATCGAACCGGCGATCAAGCGCCGCGTCGTGCCGCGCCTCAGCCGCTGCCATCTCGCCAAAATCGGGAAGATACAACCCATCGACGGTGCCTTCGGGGAATCGGTCGAGCACGGCGTCCCATTTCATCGCAAGGGCATCCAACCGCGCATGAAGCATTGCCGCACGCTCAGGCCGCCGCGCGGCATACCAGCGCCCTAGCGCCATCGCCCGCTGCCAGAACCCATCGTACCCAAGGGCGAGGAAGGCCCCCAACACGATAAACACGGTAGCGAATAGCACCCCGAAAACCAAGCCGGGCCGTAACACCACGGCGAGAGCCAGAAGGCTGAGGATCACCGCCCGCGCCGGCGGACGTTTCGCCCGAAGCTTACGCCGGCGTGGTTTGCGGGCTTCGACTTCTACGGCTTCCGCCTCGGGCAAGTCCGGAAAAGCCACGCGTCCCAACCGCCGAGGAGCCACCGAAGGCTTCTCTGCCCCCGAACCGGCGCGGGGGTCGGTAGCACTCTCCGCATCCGCCATGACGTTCTTAATCGCTGACATTGCGGCGGGATCCAGCTTGGGGGAAACAGGGACAACGTTATCAATGGGGGGCATCCTATAAATCTCTCTACGCAGTTGCGGCAGAGTTACCGCTCCATTGCGCCAAGCGCAGGGCGGAAAGTAGACAGTTATTGGGCACACCCCCCTTCAACACAAAACCGCCGCAGCTATGAGCTGCGGCGGTTCTGTTATCCTGATCATCGTAGAGAGATACTGTAGTCTAGGAACTTATTAGGTTTGGCGATGACCTACTCTCCCACGTCTTAAGACGCAGTACCATCGGCGCTACGGCACTTAACGGCTGGGTTCGGGATGGGACCAGGTGTTTTGCTCGCGCTATGATCACCAAACCGAATAAATTCCTAGAGGTGCGCTGCTGCGGAGAGCGGCGGCGGGAGGCGGGAGGCGGGGTATCCGAAGGATGTCCGTTCCCGCTCCGTCTTCGCTGGAGCGCGATCCTGTCCAAGTCAGTACGACTGATTGTATGTGTATGCTTTTGATCTGTAAGCAGTCTTGCTTCTACTGGATCAAATCAAGCCTATCGAGCAATTAGTACCAGTCAACTGAACGTGTTACCACGCTTACATCTCTGGCCTATCGACGTGGTGGTCTACCACGGCTCTCAGGGATACCTTGTTTTGAGGGGGGCTTCCCGCTTAGATGCCTTCAGCGGTTATCCTGTCCGATCATAGCTACCCAGCACTGCAATTGGCATTACAACTGGTCCACCAGTGGATCGTTCACCCCGGTCCTCTCGTACTAGGGGCAACTCCTCTCAAGTATCCTACACCCACGGAAGATAGGGACCGAACTGTCTCACGACGTTCTAAACCCAGCTCACGTACCTCTTTAAACGGCGAACAGCCGTACCCTTGGGACCTGCTCCAGCCCCAGGATGAGATGAGCCGACATCGAGGTGCCAAACACTGCCGTCGATATGGACTCTTGGGCAGTATCAGCCTGTTATCCCCGGCGTACCTTTTATCCGTTGAGCGATGGCCCTCCCACTTGGGACCACCGGATCACTATGGCCGTCTTTCGACTCTGCTCGACTTGTCAGTCTCGCAGTCAGGCTGGCTTCTGCCATTGCACTCAACGAGCGATTTCCGACCGCTCTGAGCCAACCTTCGCGCGCCTCCGTTACGATTTAGGAGGCGACCGCCCCAGTCAAACTACCCGCCACACAGGGTCCCGGAACCGGATAACGGTCCGCGGTTAGACATCAAGCAGAACAAGGGTGGTATCTCAAGGGAGGCTCCACCGAGACTGGCGTCTCGGTTTCAAAGCCCACCACCTATCCTGCACATGTTCGGCCTAATGCCAGTGTGAAGCTGTAGTAAAGGTGCACGGGGTCTTTCCGTCTAACCGCGGGTAACCGGCATCTTGACCGGTAATTCAATTTCGCTGAGTCTATGTTGGAGACAGCGGGGAAGTCGTTACGCCATTCGTGCAGGTCGGAACTTACCCGACAAGGAATTTCGCTACCTTAGGACCGTTATAGTTACGGCCGCCGTTTACCTGGGCTTCAATTCAGAGCTCTCACCCCTCCTTTTAACCTTCAGGCACCGGGCAGGCGTCAGACCCTATACGTCGTCTTGCGACTTCGCAGAGCCCTGTGTTTTTAATAAACAGTCGCCACCCCCTGGTTTGTGCCCCCAGCCCCTAGTTGCCTAGGAACCGGGCCTCCTTCTCGCGAACTTACGGAGGTATTTTGCCGAGTTCCTTCAACATAGTTCTCTCAAGCGCCTTGGTATTCTCTACCTGTCCACCTGTGTCGGTTTAGGGTACGATCTGATGATGGAGCTATTTCCAGGGACCTCTAAGCCGCCCATTCAATCCGATAAGGATGAACGACCCTCGAGATCCGTCACTTCCATCTGGCCCAGGAATATTAACCTGGTTCCCATCGACTACGCCTTTCGGCCTCGCCTTAGGGGTCGGCTTACCCTGCTCAGATTAGCTTTAAGCAGGAACCCTTGGACTTTCGGCGAGAGTGTCTCTCACACTCTTTGTCGCTACTCATGTCATCATTCTCACTAGTGATCTCTCCACCGGATCGCTCACGCGCCGGCTTCACAGAAAGCTCCGCGTCTCCAATGCCCCGAAGGGCTAAGGAGACATGGAACTATGTCACACTACGCTCTGCTACCATGCAATAAATGCATCCTCGGCTTCGGCTCATGGCTTGAGCCCCGTTACATCTTCGCCGCAAGACAACTTATTTAGACCAGTGAGCTGTTACGCTATCTTTAAAGGATGGCTGCTTCTAAGCCAACCTCCTGGTTGTTTTGGTCGTCTCACCTGCTTTCCCACTTAGCCATGAATTAGGGGCCTTAGCCGGAGGTCAGGGTTGTTTCCCTCTCCACGACGGACGTTAGCATTCGCCGTGTGTCTGCCATCTAGTACTTCTCGGTATTCGGAGTTTGGTTAGGATCAGTAAGCCTGTGGGGCCCCATTACCCATCCAGTGCTCTACCCCCGAGGGTATTCGGATGACGCTCTACCTAAATAGATTTCGCAGAGAACCAGCTATCTCCGAGTTTGATTGGCCTTTCACCCCTAGGCACAGCTCATCCCGATCTTTTTCAACAGATGTGGGTTCGGTCCTCCAATAAGTGTTACCTTATCTTCAACCTGGCCATGCCTAGATCACTCGGTTTCGGGTCTGATCCCACGAACTCGACGCCCTATTAAGACTCGCTTTCGCTGCGCCTACACCTAACGGCTTAAGCTTGCTCGTGAGACCAAGTCGATGACCCATTATACAAAAGGTACGCTGTCACATCGCAAGGATGCTCCAACTGATTGTAGGCGTTCGGTTTCAGGTACTGTTTCACTCCCCTCGTCGGGGTGCTTTTCACCTTTCCCTCACGGTACTGGTTCACTATCGGTCAGTAAGGAGTACTTAGCCTTCGAAGGTGGTCCTCCGATCTTCAGACAGGATTTCACGTGTCCCGCCCTACTTAATACGTCCAATCATGCTTCTTATACGGGACTGTCACCCACTTTGGTTGCGCATTCCAACGCATTCTAATCACACTCATGGCTCGGCTGGTCCCCGTTCGCTCGCCGCTACTGGGGGAGTATCAATTGATTTCCTTTCCTCCGGGTACTTAGATGTTTCAGTTCCCCGGGTTTGCCTTTTTAAGCCTATATATTCAGCCTAAAAATACCTGGTCTTGCTCATTATTAACTGCGCCGCTGCCTGCCCCAGTGCCGATCCGAAGGATCGGTGTACCGACCAAAGGTCGGCGCGGAGCGGACATTGCGAAGCAATAATAACAAACAATCAGGTGGGTTGCCCCATTCAGAAATCCATGGATCAAAGCTTATTCTCAGCTCCCCATGGCTTATCGCAGAGTATCACGTCTTTCATCGCCTCTTACTGCCAAGGCATTCACCAAACGCCCTTTTCGCGCTTGATTTGATCCAGAAAAAGCAAGACTGAGCGCCTCGCGCAAAGATCAGAAGCTGGTAAGAAACTGACCCTCTTATTCTGCATCAAAAGCATACTTTCCCGCCCAGACTTGGTCTGGACATGGGCGCCTCGCGGCGCCCGGGTTAGTGTACTTGACTTGGACGACATATCGATTTCGGCCGGGATACCCGGATGAAGACGAGGAAGCATCTTCAGCAGGCCTTCCCCGAAAGGGAACCGACCGAGGCCATCAGCTCACGCGCTGCGACCAATATGTCGTTAGTATCTCTCTTTACGATGTCAATTCGTCTGCGGACAGACGATCAAACACACTGTATGTGCTTGATGATATGTCCGAATGTCACCCTGGTTAGGGGTGGTGGGTCGAGGAGGACTTGAACCTCCGACCTCACGCTTATCAGGCGTGCGCTCTAACCACCTGAGCTACCGACCCAGAGATTTTGCCGTAGGCAAAACTCGTCGTTCCGGCAGGGCATTCCGAAGGAATGGCCCGATAGGAACCAGCCCTTAGTGGTTGAGGTTAAGGGCCTTAAATGCTGCCCTTCTCGCACATCCTTCGGATATGCTGCCAGGGCTACGCTCGTCCGCTTCGCGGCCAAGCTTGGTGGAGCCTAGGAGGATCGAACTCCTGACCTCCTGAATGCAAATCAGGCGCTCTCCCAGCTGAGCTAAGGCCCCAAACTATTGAGACCCACGCGTTCAGCGCAGGACCTATTTCTGAAGAGATATGAGGACGGCTCGGTTCTATATATTGACCGGCTTTGTTTGCCGATCTGCTAAGTGCTCCACGAGATTGGCAAGCCAATCTGGCTAGGAACATCCTTAGAAAGGAGGTGATCCAGCCGCAGGTTCCCCTACGGCTACCTTGTTACGACTTCACCCCAGTCGCTGATCCTACCGTGGTCCGCTGCCCCCAAAAGGTTAGCGCACGGCCGTCGGGTAGAACCAACTCCCATGGTGTGACGGGCGGTGTGTACAAGGCCCGGGAACGTATTCACCGTGGCATGCTGTTCCACGATTACTAGCGATTCCGACTTCATGGGGTCGAGTTGCAGACCCCAATCCGAACTGAGACAGCTTTTGGGGATTAACCCATTGTCACTGCCATTGTAGCACGTGTGTAGCCCAACCCGTAAGGGCCATGAGGACTTGACGTCATC